>JAGWBU010000061.1:0-19569 GCA_021295735.1 Candidatus Poribacteria bacterium
GATACGTCAATACAACGCTGAGACCTCTATTGACGATATTATAAAAGTGTATAAGTAATTACAGGTTTTACTATAATAGGAGGTTCGTCTTTTTCTATAAAACGTTCTATTGTGTTACGGGTAGCAGGGCTCGTACGAAAATCGGCAATCCAAGGTTCACGGAAGTATGCCTGCTTCTCACGTGAAAGTCCATTTAGCACCTCTGGCGGAATACGGAGCCTGTGCCAATGCGTTGCAAGATGCGCGTAAGCGTTCAGAATCGCGATGCGCGGGGTTTCACGTTGCCACACGGGGCCAGCATGGCAAAGGTTTTCCGTAAAAAATATCGCACTACCAGCAGGACATTCATAAGTCATTAAGTACGGACTCTTTTTTCCTTCTTCCAATGACATGTGATCTGGATGCATAGGGAAGTTCGACTTATGGCTGCCAACAATAAAATGCGTTGCACCGTCATTTTTAGATATATCCGTAAGTTCAAAGACGACGCGCACCATTCCCGCGTGAATTCTGCCATTATTGACACGGTAACCGAAGATTGGGTCTCCCTGACGGGGACCGCCACCATGGAGTCCACCGTGTTCTTGTCCCTTTTTACGCCACACAGAAAAGGTGCTTTCCATCCGAACATCTGGCCCTATAATTTGGTGCAATACTTCAATCACCTTCGGATGATCAATTAGAACACTTGAAGCACCACCCGGAACTGCGCGGTGTTCTGGCGGCAGCGATTCGCGGTTGTGTCTGATACGATCAAGTTGATCAACGATTGCATCCACTTCGTCCTTGCTGAGAATAGCCGGACGCACGAGGAAACCGGTTAAGTCAAATCTAAATTTTTCTTCATCAGTCATTGTTTACAATCTCCTTTGAGTAGTCTATTTCAAAATTATGAGAGGGTTTTTAGCCCGATTCATTAAGAAAATGTTCCTTAAGAAGATACGCGTTTGTAGTCGCGCAATTCATTGCGCCTCTTACCTTCACTTTAGTTTTCTGTAGGCTGGGTTAAGACTCTGAACGAGCAAATTCGGATTAACGAAATGTGCGCTATAACCTTATTTTCTTAAAAGCCTCAATTTGTGCCGTAATAGCCCGTTCCGTTGGTAACCGCTCAGCACTTGAGGCACCGTAGAATCCGACAACACCTTTGGTATTTTCCAAGACATAGGTAGCATCTTCAGGTTCGGCGATGGGGCCTCCATGACATATTACCAAAATTTCAGGATTGACTCCTTTCGCAGCGTCATGAATGGCTTGCACACGTTTTGCAGCATCTTCAAGTGTGAAAGCAGTCTGTGCGCCGATAGAGCCTTTTGTCGTCAGTCCCATGTGGGCAACGAGAATATCTGCTCCTGCATCCGCCATCTGTTCAGCTTCTGATTCATTGAACGCATAAGGTGTTGTCAGTAACCCCATCCGATGTGCCGTCCGAATCATCTCTACTTCGGGACCGTATCCCATATCGGTTTCTTCAAGAAGTTGACGGAATGTGCCATCAATCAGTCCCACCGTGGGGAAGTTCTGCACACCTGAAAACCCAATAGCATCTATCTGACTTAAAAAAATATCCATCAAGCGAAACGGGTCGGTGCCGCAGACACCCGCAAGAACAGGTGTATTTTTAACAACAGGCAGCACCTCACTTGCCATCTCAACGACAATCTGGTTCGCATCACCGTAAGGCATCATCCCCGCAAGCGAACCTCTACCTGCCATTCGGAATCTGCCCGAATTGTATATAATAATTAGGTCAATTCCACCACCTTCTTCGCATTTCGCAGAAATGCCAGTGCCTGCACCTGCCCCAATGATCGGTTTGCCCGCGTCAATATTGTTTCGCAATTGCTCTAAAATTTCTTCACGCTTGAATTTCATTTTACTAATTCCTTTCTGTAGTAGACATGAGTCAACAAAATCGATCAGTTCTGAAGCTGCAAACTAACGACGCGCATGTTGCGATTCCGCAGGTGCGCGGTATTGAACATTAAGATGTGGTGTCTCTAAACGGATATGTCCTTGATGGCGTGAAGTCAAACAACTCTCCAATGTTCCACTTACCAATAAGGTTCGTTCTGCAGGATACGGTGCGACACCTGTTGCAAAAAGCTCCTCAATCTTGGCAATAAGGCACGCAGAATAGGTGACGTTCGGTGTCGGCGTTAAGAAAAACTGGGTTGATATTGGTACCGATTCGTTCCTCAGTTTCGCTGCAAAGCAGTAATCCCGCACTGCTCCGTTGAGCATCAGAAGGGTTGCTTTCAAACCATCGTTATATTCAATGAAATAGGCAGATGGGTTTTGCACGAGTCTTTGTAGTTCACTACCATGAGTTGTATGGCAAGGTCTCTGTGCCTCAGCCTTATCAACGATATTCAGTAAGTTTTGTGTCCTACCATCTTCATCCGTCAAACCGCAAGGTGTATCGCTCCGAGAAAATGCCGCTTCCAACAATTCCAGAGACCAACGCCCATCTTCACCAGCTTCCCAGACTTCCTCACCATCAATCAGTTGGACAGCAGCAACACCTATTTCGCCACCCTTTCGGCGTTCTACCATGCATTGCATTGCCTCTAATGCGTGATAATCCATCGGGTCCGGACCGCCAACGCCTACCATCAACACCTCTTCTATCTCACACTCTAATGGCAATTCAACATCAGGCAATCGCCATGTGACAGGTAACGATGAGCCAGCAAGCACGCCAAAACCGAGGCGGTGTCCATCATCTACCATTTCTTTCGCTTTCTCAAAACTGTAAGAAAGATGTTTGTCGTTGAAGATTGGAACGGCACGTCCATCCTCTTCAAAAACCTTGACGCACTCTTTGAAAAATTCATAACGCGGATAAAGCACTTGGCTTTTTTCATTGATAGGATAGTCGCCGTGTTCTCCAATCAAAAGCACTGCATCCACAGCAAGTTCATCGCCACCACATCGGAGTGCTTCGGCAATGGTAGGATAAACTGCAAAGCCAAATTCTCTGGCACGGTCTTCACTCTGCTCACCCTCCGGTTTCTGGTCAACAAATAAAGAAACGACTTTCATATTTGGACGATGCCATCTGCCCTCTTTCGGGTAACCTACGAGAAAACGGTCAGCAAAATGTTGCGCATGCGATAGATAACGATAGATAGTTGTAATAACAGCAATTCGTTTCATATCTTATGTCCTCCAGAAGGTTGATTCTTCAGTGGCTTGATAGGCAATATCTAAATGCGGCGTTTCTTGCCTCACACTATCAGCAAAGAGACTATCAACACCTGCCGCAACGAGTCCTGTCGTCAAAAGCGTGCGTTCAACGGGATAAGTTGCCTCGCCAGTCAAAAACATTTTCTCAATATTGTTAACCAACGGTGAAAAGAAGTTCGCCAACGTCGTCCGTGCAGGTGGCATCGGCAGATACATCTGTGTTGAAAGAATTTCGTTTTCCGACCCGATATAAGCGGCAAAGTTAAAGTCCTGCACTAATCCGTTCATCAGAATCATCGTAGACTTGATGCCATCGTTATGTTCATATTGATATGCAATTGGGTCTTTTACAATCTCCTTCATTTCGTCCAACGTTGGAAACGGATTGTTAAACCCAGGACGTGATGGTGTAAGCGTATGACTCCGACAGAGCGCAGATTCAAAGAGTTCTCGCGGCCATAGTTCGGTATGATGCGCTTGCCAAAACGCATCGCCACGATATGCCTGTAGCCACTTCACACCGCTTTCGCCACCTTCGCGCCGTTCTACCATACACTGTAAGGTTTCTAAGGCGTGGAAATCGTAACTATCTACACCGCCGTAGCCGACACACACTGCCTCTGAAACTGGAACACCAAGCGGCATGTCAATTGAAGGCGTGCGCCACGTAACTGGTAACGATGACCCCGCCATAAAAGCGAAGTCCATATCTTGAGAGATGTCGTACATTTCACGCGCCCATTCCCAATTCCATGAAAGATGTTTATCGTTGAATATCGGCACACCACGTCCGCTTCGTTCAAACACCTCAACCATCTGCTTGAAGTGTTCATAGCGTGGATAGAGACGTTGTCCCTTTTCATTGCTGGGATATTCGCCGTGTTCACCGATGAGCAGCACACCGTCAACAGCCAATTCCTCGCCGCCGAGCGTGAGTGCCTCCGCGATAGTTGGATATCCTTTCATTGTGGGAAAACGTTCTAATCGGTCGCTGCTAAGGTCATTCTCTTTGACCTGTTCAACGTATAGCGAGACAAGGTCCATCGGTGGGTAGTGGTGTCTGCTATTCCATCCGTATCCTTCCAAAAACCGGTCAACGATGTGTTGCGCGTGTGAATATTTATGGTATATCGTCGCAATTGCAGCAATTTTTGGGCGTTTTTGCATGCTTCCTCCTTTAGACTTCAGGGAACCCAATAAACCTGATCATTACCAAACTCACTCTTTACAACATTATATCACATTATCCAGAATATTTTGCTACATTTCTAAAAACACAGAAACATTCAGTGTTTGGTTTTCTGCATGCAATCACATGCTATGTTTTATAGTAAAATTCACAATTACCTTTACATTGGCGAGGTTAGGAAACCTCGCCAGCGCATGCGTGTGGGAATTGCACTATAAAGTTTGGAAACAACAGGCTGTCCCAGAGACCGTCACTACAAGAAAGCAGTACTACTGAAAGGAAATCGGGCGGACAAAGTCCTCCAACAATAGATAATCCGATAATTATGTGCTTAAGTTGACGTCCGTCCTACAGAATATTTAGAAACAGACAGTAGATATAGTTTTTCGGGAAAAGTTCGGTGGGTAATTGTGTGGGTTAGCGATACATTCAAATAAAAATCTGTTGCGTTTAAAAAGTTTGGAGCGTCACATAGCAAAACTATGGACGCTCCAAAATAGGATGGGTCTATCAAGCTGCCAGTGCAGAGAGTGCAGCCTCCTCAGTGTCAAAATGTTCAAAGAGCCTCACAAGCTTACTAATCACAATCAGGTTTTTGATGCTTTTCCCAACATGGATAATCCCTATACGACCTTGCTTTTGTGTCGCAGCAGCATACGCACCGATAAGGACACCAAGCCCTGAACTGTCCATCTTATCAACTCCCTCAAGATTGATGAGGATACGCGGTTTATTGGAAGCCTCTATCTGCGGCGAGATTGTTTTTTTGAATTCTGATACGGAGTTTCCCATTATTTTTCCATTGGGTTCCAAAATCGTGATGCCATTTTTCTCGCGAACTTGAGTTTTCATGGTTTTCTCCTATTTTAATTTATCTGTTTATGTGTGTTTTTTATTCTATTTTGTTATATTTGACCGATTTTGTCAGAAAAGGTTCGTTTATTATTACAAATCTGTGATTGACACAGTTTCATTTTACAGGACTTACACACAAGTGGTAGGCGGGGAATGCCTAAATGGCATTCATACCGTTGATTTCTTGATTTGGCGTTTTGTAAACGTGCTGATAATTCAGAATTTTGCTAAAAATTACACCATTTTGCCATAATTACCGCAAAGTCGAGAAAATTGCGTAAGTCCTGATTGTCATGGATAGCGTTGGGTGACGGAGACGTGTTAATACGCTATACAAGAACTCATGGCTATTATAACATGCACTTTTGGCGAGATGCAAATGAATTAAGGGGAGGGTATTAAGGAATCAACATTTAGCGGTCTTTCTATCAAAACTACTGGTGCTTGACAACAATCACAATTTCCCGGCGCAACTGCGCGGATATAGCACGTATCACAGTAGTAGTAGAGTTCATGGACAACACCATCGCGAATTGACCTAATACGCGTAACCTCCAACAACTGTGTTTTCGGAAAGACGCGACCATTGATAATCAGATCTTTCTCGTGCAGGCGTTTGTCAACAAACAGCGCCTCGGATAACGATGTACGTAGAAAGGTATAGTATTTTCCATCCTTGGTCTTGACACCGTCCAGATGTTCATGTTCTCCAGAGAGTTCAACCTTATAATGCGTGTGCATCTCTTCCGCTAAACAGACGATTTTGCCGTGGAGTTCAACGTCTTTCGGTTTCGGCACTTCGGTTGCAGGTTTTGCACCGCTCATAAGTAAGACAAGAACGATAAAGAATGGAGATAACCAATTGAAATTACGCATCACTATTCTCCTTTGCCCATCTATTCGGACCTGGACCGGGTTGATGTTCTTCACGAACCCGCTTGAATTCTTCAGGTGTAGTAACAACATCATTAGGATGTAGTTGACTGCGTGCCAGAAAACCCGCTTCTGGTTGATAGCCAGTCGGTTTTGCAGCGTCCTGATAGCGTGAATCAACGCTCCATCGTACCTGATTGCTAACATTTGGAATGGAACGGTGCGGTGTTAGATTGGTAAGCAAAAGGACACTGCCAAACTTCACAGGAACGACAACCGGTTCAACTTCTGGCAAAGCATCATCCGGTATTTCAAGATAAAAACGTTCTGAGTGTTGATGTCGGAAAACACCATCACGATGCACATGCGGAATAACTTCAAGGCAGCCATTTTCTACGGTGGCATCAATCAGAGGAATCCAGATTGTGAGTTGTAAAACTGAATCACATTTAGGTTCCATATAGCCAGCATCTTGATGCCACGGGACAAGAGTTCGGTCATGTTCTGGCAGTTTTGGACGAACCCGATATGCCGGATGACACATTATCTCCGGTCCAACGAGTGACTCTGCAATATCAAGTAGTTTTGGATTGATGAGTAGATCAAAGAGCGCAGGTCCGGTGTGTGCACCACTAAACACCTTTTGGAACACAACGGGGGATTGTTCAGTGATTTTTGCTAATCGCGTATCAAAACCTTCCGTTTTGAATTCGGAGTTGAGCTCACCGTCTGCGTAGAGTTGTGATGCCCCTGTATCTAAAATTTCTTCAAACTCCGTAATGAGCGGATTCAAATCATCCGGAGCGAGTGTGTCTTCAATAAGTAGATAGCCATTTTCCTTAAAGTCATGAATTTGGGAATCGGTTAATGCCTTCATAGTCCCTCTTATATCTGCACAAGTTCGATTAGAATGCCATCAGGGTCTTTCGCACACACGACGCCTGCTGCATCAGGTGCACTTATCGGTTCAGACAGGAATTCAACACCTTTCTGTTTCAAGTTTTCAACAGTTTTCTGAATATCCACAACAAAAAAGGTGAGCCATCGGACGCCCGCGGAGAATTCGTCCGTTGGTGTGGGTGGTGGCGATTCAATATCCATTAGTTTAATAAGCGTGTTGCCTGCTTTGAGGCGAACTTGCCGAAAACCTGTTGGGGCAAGTCCTATATCTTGGGCTAACACATCCGGAATCTCTAAGTCCAACACAATTTCAAAGCCCAATTTGTTGTGATAGAAGTCTAATGACTCCTCAAAATTACTACATGTTATTGCTATGTCAACTGTTGGGTGTGATAGGTTTAGCACAGATTTTTAACCTCCCGTGAGAACAAAGATCGCTTCACGAAATTGCCCGAGTGGTATGTTATTATAGGTGATTTCAACAGGGATTACAATTCGTTCCGAAATTTCGCTACCAAATATGGATCCTACTTTAGGTATCGGAATAGAAAATGGGATATGTCCATCTGCTTTCGGTGGGATAGTTGTTTCCGTTGGATCAATCTCAATACCCCACGATGTCGGGAGAATCGGTTGGGCGATTGCTGTGTGAGACTCAAGAGAGTGGTTAGTTATCTCAACTTTTAATGTTGCTATTTTTCCAAGGGCGACTTCCTGTTCATAAGGATAGCATCGCACCCACTGATCATCCATGCCGTAGTTTGCGTGGTCCCAAGGAAAGAGATCGGTATAGAATTTTTCGCGTTCGGCAAGGGTATCCAACATAAAGCCAATCTCTTTGTCGGTGAAATCAAACGCGGGATCAACATGGCAGTTGAAAATATGTGTCGGTTTGAGTTCCTGAATTAGACGCAGACACTTTTCGTAGCCGACATCCTTGCCGAGCAGATTCCTATTGCCAGAACAGTAATCGTCAATCCCTGCCATCGTGAAGGAATCACCAGAAAAAAACATCCTTACGCCACGTCCCTCTACAAGCAATCCACCATGATAATAGGTCTGTCCCGGAAAATGATAGGCAGTCATCGTGAATTCATTCCATTGCCATGAGTCGCCATCATGTGTGGCACGATCTACGCATGTAACAGCAGGTGAAATGCAAGGAAGTCTGAAAGCCTTTGGATTTTCTATCACTTCAGTAACAACGGTATCAGCAATTGTTTCGCACGGAAAGGTTTCTTGAAATTCGGGGATAGCATTAACGTGGTCATCGTGGTAGTGCGTCACCCAAAACTGCGTAACCTCCGAAATTTCGTTGTCTGTCTGCAACTGCTGAATCTGTTTGATGACATTTGGTGAACCACAATCCATCACAAACGCTTCACCTGTCTCGGAAATAATCAGCCACGTTGTACCGAAGTGACGCAGAAATTCGGGTGGAGGCTTGCCCTCTCGGATAGGCATGTGGTCAGCGTTTCCCTCAAATTCGGAAAACAATTGCGGAAAATAATGGCGGAGGGCAGAGATTGACACATATTTATCATAACAAAAATCCAATTGCTCAATGAGTTTGTCAATTGCAGTATCAGGATTTTTGATGACAACACCGTGTGTAGGGACAAGTACCGTTGGCGATGAATAGCGAACCTTTTCAAGACTTTCTTTTAACTCATCTCGCGCACCCAAAAATCCATGATAGTCGGTGGTCTGTTGTCCCTTTTGTAAGCTATAAAGATCCCATATTTTACCCTCGTCGTAGATGAGATCGCCCGAAAAAGCAAAACGTTGTTCATCAACGTCAATAAGATAGGTGACACTGCCATCGGTGTGTCCGGGTGTTTCAAGCACTCCTATGGATGCGGGGCCCCACGTAATCTGTGCGCCTTCAGCGTAGGTATCTGTCACATTGATTGAATTGGCAAGCATGAGATTGTGCGGGTGGCAGTTGTAGAGATGCCATCTGTATTTTGGATCGTTCCAAAAGGTATCTACCTCTGTAAACCATTGTGCCTCAGCCTCTGGAACACCAACCCGAACATTCTCTGGAATAGGAAATACCGCTGTGCTATCACGATGATGATGTGTATATAGAATCTGCTCTACTGTGGTAATTCCTAATTCAGTGAGCGTTGTTTGAAAAGATGTCCCACTTGGATCAATAAGAAGTGCGCTGTTTCCATCACGAAGAATACCGGTATTGACATGTCCGTGATGCACATATAGATGTTTGCTAAGTTGAGAATAGTGTGTTTCCATAATCAATTTATTTTATATTGTCCAATTTCTTGGCGCGAAATCCATCTCTTTCTATAATTGCCGTTTGCGTTCTGACTTCAAATGGACCTTTTAAAGCAACAGCATTCCAATCGCCTTTTTTTGACATGATGGCGTAGTGTCTTTCCATACCTGGAATGTTAGCAGGTAAATTGGGAAGACGCTGTCCAATCTTGTCATCCAAAGTCCAATTGGTATATGTTAGGGGTTCGCCAGTCTCCCAAAACCATTTACTTCCAAAAGGAACATAGATCAAGCCGAGCCAATACGGTTCGTCCTTAAAGACAACTTCAAGCCATACCTGTTCTGCTTCACTGGTAATGGTAACGAGATGTGCCGATTCAGCCTCTGCTTGGGTTCGTGCATCTTCCCTGTTTTCGCACCGAATTGCCTTGTAAGCATGACCATTCTCTGGATTAACTATCCATATTTTTGGAATTCTAAGCGCGGATTGAGAACGACGATTCGCTGATTCTATATCTTCGGGAGATGGCAGAGCAAGTTCCGAGGAATCACCATTGAGCTTCAAAACCAAACCCTCATGCAGTACTCCGGCTTTAAAAACAAACGGTTCTGACGTTGAAGAGAGTCCTAAATGGTCAACTGATAGAACGTAAAAGCCGGGTGCAGCCACGGTAAGCACAAAGTCACCTTCTGCATCTGTCTGTATCGGTTTGGTGGAAGAATAACCGTTTGTGTTACCGAAAACTAAGAATCCAACACCTATTTTAAGAGAAGTATTAGCAAGTGGTTTGCCGTCTTTGAAAACAATTCTGCCTCTAATTTCCATTTGGTCTTTTGGTTGAATTTCTTTTGGCAGAGTTTTCAAAATGACTTCTACGTTTTGGATGTTCGCTCCGGGTTTGATAGCGAATGTAACGCCCCCACTCTCAGGAGATGGTGGGAATTCAAACGGATAGAACGCTATTTTTCCAAACTTAATAGCTTGAATATCAGGAACAGGAGTATAACTACGTATGTTTGGATCTTTCTGCTTTGACTCGGGCGGTAAAACCATTAATTGAACCAGTCCTGTAGCTATTTGTGTAATTGTGAATCGACCTTCTGAATCTGTCTTAGCTTTTAGAAAAGGTGGAGAGTTGAGTGCTTCTTGTTTGTTGGGTATTTTGCCTTTAATCTCTGGAGGTGAATTGAATAAACGTTTACGGAGAAATGGGTAGTGTGTATTGTTGTAGAGAGGGTCTACCTGTCCATTCTTGCGAATTTTCACATACATAAGTACTATGGATGTTTCTTTGATCGGCTCGCCATCAGCACTAATAATGCGGCCGGATAACGTCGATGGATTCTCATCGGCAGTAGTATTGTCCGCTGCTGCAAGACAAGACACGACAAATATCATTACGAGTAAAAAGACTTGTTTGTAGACGTATAAAAGGTTCATGACAATTTCTCAGTTTTTAAAGTCGCGACCTGGAGGGCGCTCCCGCCAAATACCAAACGCGTATTTGGCGTTGATTCACAGGAAGAGGCGCAATGAATTGCGCTTGGTGAATGCGCCAAATCAAGAAATCAACGGTATGAATCATGGCATTCACATTAAACGCATCAAACCTATAAAGAACTGTCCAAGTAATTTTAGATTTCACTATAAACCGTAGCCTCGCCTAATGTTCCTTAAAATAGGGTAAGTATTCACAGCATTAACTTCTCTGCTTATTGAATAGGCACGCTTATTTCTTTTTCAAGGATTGTTTGTTTGACTGCTGGTAAGAATGGGCTCTTATTCCCGATAGCCATCCATCTCTTTGAATAAAATTCCATCGCTATAGGAATAGGACTATCAGTAGTGGATACGATTTCAGGTGTCTTTGAGGTTACCCAATTGGTATAAGTGAGAGACTGACCATTATGCCATTGCCATGATGTTCCTTCTTTTGTAACACTTAACCCAATCCAAAAGAATGCTTTTTCAGGAAAGATTTCTTCCAACCACTTTTGTTCCGCTTCGTTGTTAATTGCGAGGAGATAGGCATTTTCAGCTGCGGCTTTTGCCTTTGCATCGTCCCAATTATCACATTGAATTATCTTGTAAGCGGTGCCAGTAGTTGGATTACCTATCCACACATTTTCACGTACTTTGATCCTTTCCTTGTTTGTGATGACAAAAACCAAGTCATCGTAACGTTCTCCTTCTTTTAAGATAATCTTTTCTGATTTCGCGAATGTGCCTTTATAGGTCATCATCACCGTGTTTTCAGCTGGTGCCGAGGCGTTATATGTTACAAAATAACCTTGGTTATCAGTCTTTACATTTCTACCTGAGCTTCCGCTACCGCCGCCACGCCCATCGGGCGAAGGACGGAAACGTGTTACAGTGAGCCACAACTCCTCATTCGCAAGTGGCGTTCCATCTGGGAAAAGCACCCTTCCACGAATCCTCGTCCGAGGCGTTTTCACATTCACAATTACATTCTCCAGATGTTCTCCTGGCTCAATCTCAAATGTCAATTTACCATACGCCGTAGGAAAATTTTCCCTAAACGCTGTAGAATGGAATGTCAAGTCGTTGATAGCCAAAGATATCAATTCATAATCTGAACCGTGTTCTGGAAACATCGTAAATTGGGATTTAACCGGATCAATGTTACGGAAAAAGAAATGCCCCTCAGTATCAGTTACCACTTTTACCCACGATGCAAAAGGTGCACTCTGTTTAGTATCTCTTCCTCGCTCAAACTTAACTGGTTTTATCGCAAGTTTGAGACCATCAACCGGTTTTCCCATTGCATCTACAACGCGCCCAGAAATGCTTGATAGAGTTTTCTGGGCGGCACTATTCCATATAGTAGTGAAGACAAGTAATAAAATTATTGCTATAATCGCAAGAACGGGTTTTTTAAGATGTATTTGGGGCATAACTTAATTTCCTTCCTTCTCAATAATTGCCATCCATATCCTACCAACGCGGTGTGCAACTCTTGAATCGGCTGTTCGCCATTTTCCTATTTCATTTTCCCATTTTCGGCTGGACATGATGGCATAGTCTTGCATCTCTTCTTCATGACGTAGGCTCTCATCCTTAAAACCGAAAAACTTTAGAAAAGCAGGTGTGTCGTCGCGAAGTTTAATTGGATCATCCTCATACACTCCCCAGTTAGTGTATGTGACAGGTTCTCCAGTATCCCATCTCCACTTACCTTCTTCAGCTATATCGGTCAATCCAATCCAATATGGACCGCTGCCAAAAACGGCTTCAAGCCAAATCTGCTCCGCCTCACTTGTAATCGTAACGAGATGTGCGTCCTCTTTTTTTGCTTGAGTTTGTGCCTTAAATCTGTCATCGCATAATATCCGCTTATAAGCGTGCCCGTTTGCTGGATTAATAATCCACATACCCGACACTTCTGGAACATTACGTGGGCGATACACCTCTTTCTGTTTTAGCTCATCTGGTTTTGGTTCGGAAAGGTCTTCAAAATTACCGTTGAGTGTCAAAACCTGCGTTTCTGGTTGTTTTCCTTCCTCAAAGAGAAAAGGGTCTAATTCAGCAGAAAGTTCGCGATAGTTAACAGATAGGGCGTATACGCCAGGTGAGTATACAGAATATACAAAGTTGCCTTGTGCATCTGTTGTAGTAAAGGGAAGGTTAAAGGAATAACTCCTTGTCGCATTCAGAGGTAGTACATCAACCTTAATTCTGAGATATGTGTTGGCAAGTGGTTCACCGTTCTTGAAAACAATCCTGCAATGAATTTTCAATTGATATTCCATGATGACTTCTACGTCGTTTATGTTCGTTCCGGGTTTGATTGAGATTACAACTGCGTCACGTGGATCCGGATCATGATAGTATATTGACACTTTCCCAAACTTGATAGCCCGAATTCTGTAAGAAGGATCGTATTTATTGTATTGCAATAAAATTAGTTGAACCTGTCTTGAAGGAATTTTGTTGAGAACAAACCGTCCTTCTGAATCCGTTTTCGCTCTTGAAGATGCAAGTGATAAAGTGACTCCAGCAATTGGCTCACCTTTTGAATTGACGACGCGGCCCGATAATGATGACAAAGATTCCTGTGCTACGATGCTATAGGGCACAACGAAAATAAGCACAACAAATATTGTTAGAAATATAAAACTTGGATTTGTTAAATGGAAACGTGTCATAGCGAAATTCTCCTTATAGTGGGCATTTGAAACCTTCCCATAAGAGATGCATATTTTCAACGCTTTAGCAAAGGGTAACTGTGATTACGTTTTAAAAATTTTCCTTTTCAATAATTGCTTGTTTAACCATTGATGAGAGTGGATTTTTAGAATCAATTGCCATCCATTTTTTTGTAGAGAAAATCAGTGCGATTGGAATTTTACCTTCATTTATGGGCGTATTATTGGGTTTGCCAGAAGGCCCCCAATTCTCATAGGCAAGTGATTCACCACTGTTCCACTGCCACCCTACTTCATTTTCGGGGACTTGCAGCCCAATCCAAAAGAACACTTTTTCTGAGTAAAGTGCCTCTAACCACTTCTGCTCTGTTTTGTCGTTAATCGCCACAAGATAGGCATCTTCGGCTTGCGCTTTTGCTTTCGCGTCATCCCAACTTTTACACTCAATTTTTCTGTAAGCATGACGATTTTTAGGATTCACCGTCCACAACGCTTGTCGTGCTTTTTCTCTATTACTTAGATCTAATTGCTGCTTCTCAAAGCCTCTGAGCCTTAATTTGAGGTTATCTTTACGCTGTCCTTTTTTCATACGAAACCATCTTGATTTTGCAGATACCCCTCCATACTTTACCAACACCATGTACTCTTCTTCATCGTCAGGAGAATATGTTACAAAGTACCCTTCTGCATCAGTTTTAACAAATCTTCCTGAGGATCCACCACCACCACCACCACTGCTGAAGAAAAAGAGGAAGGTATCTCGATGCCTATGAAGGACGCTCAGATAAATCTGCTTATTAGCAAGGGGCGTGCCATCAGATAAAATAACTTGCCCACTAATACGCATGCGTGGCTTTTGCACGCTGACAACCACGTTTTCAAGATGTTCACCGGGTTCAATAGCAATAGTCGGTTTACCAAACCATACAGGAAAATGCGGGCGAAATGCCGTCGTATAGACAGTAATATCCCCGAGTTTAAGGGACATTATTTCATAGTCGGAACCGTGTTCAGGAAACATCACTATCCTTGATGAAACTGGTTTGATGTTTGTTATAGAGAAAACACCTTCCTTGTCAGTTACTGTACTTGGCCAAGATGAAATAGGCGCAAGCGGTCCTTCCTCCCGTCCTCTATTAATTTTGACTGGTTTAACAGCGAGTTTGAGACCATCAACCGGTTTTCCCATTGCATCTACAACGCGTCCAGAAATGCTTGATAGAGTTTTCTGGGCAGCGGCGTTCCATGAGATAGCAAATGTAAACGCCAAGATGACAACCAACATCGCAATTGAAGATTGTCTGAAATGTAAACGCGTCATCACTAAATTTCCTTTTAGCCTAACATTTGTATATTTCTCAAACGAATTTTAAATGGTCATACAAATACCACAGGGACAACCTGAAACCTTGCTGCTAAAGCATGAATGTTTTTGACTGTTAAATCACGTTCACCTTCAAGGATTTCCGAAACAGTATCTGGGGTGCCGAGTTCAGGCAAATCTGAAGGTTCAAGTTGATGTTCCTCCATTAAAAATTGTAACATTTCAACACCGCTACATTCGGGAATTGGGTGGTGTTTATCTTCATAGGCATGTATCACTGTACCAAGCGTATCAAGTAGTCCATAGAGTGGGTGTTTTTCATTGGTCCCTACTTCGTCAATCAGCTCGTTTAGGACGATAACGGCTTTATCGTATTCTTTCTCATTACGAATTAAAAAGAGTGGTTGCACAACGTGCCAATGTGTTTGGAAATCTTCAGCAATGAAGTTCATCTTTTCCATCCTTCCTTATCATATTCTTCATGCGTTAACACATGGCGAACATATACCTTTCCGCGATTGAAATGGATAGAGGCAATCGAGCGATACTTATTACCACTGATGTTAAACACGATTAAATCATCTACAAGATCGACACTTGGAAACACTGCGCGCAATTCAATAAAACTTCCGAACGAATTTTTGCTCATGAGTTTGAACCAACGTCTAAGCGGAGATTGACTGTCCGGATATTTTTCCCAAAATTCGCGCAGTGTCTTTTTACTTATAACATGCATCCTTTGGCTAAATATTATTCCTCAGCGAACTGCGGTCTGCCGAGTGCATCCGTTCTGCCTTGACGTTTGTAGTGCGGCAGACGTCCGCCTGCATCGGCTAAGATACGCTCATGCGCAAGTGCAATCCGATCTGCGCCTTGCTCCGAAATGTTATTTTGACATGTCGGATCTGCCTCAAGGTCAAATAGGCGTGTACCGCTATTAAGATCAACACTTGAAAAATACCAACTCTTCGCGTCTTTATACCAAACAGCGTTGACATAACGACAAGTGAGGTATTCGCGTGATGTGAATCCACTTTTTCCTTCAACGAGAGGAAGTAGACTTTGCCCTTGAATTTCGCCAGCAGGTTCAACCTGGCTTGCTGCCATAACAGTGGCAGGCACATCAAGCGTATAAACAAATTCATCACACGTTGTGCCAGCGTTTACACCAGACGGATGTCGGACGAGGAGCGGAATATCCATCGTGCCGGGATACATAAAGTTCGCAGGTTTGCCAGTGGCTTTATCAGGATTCTCGGCAAAGTTGGTACCATGATCACTCAGGAAAACAATCAGTGTGTTGTCGCGTAATCCAAGCCGATCAATAGTATCTACTAATCTTCCAAACCACGTATCTACGAGTGTAACTAAACCTGCATAATTTGCTTTAACACTTGGTAGACGTTCTTCAAGTTCTTCATCTTTGAGCGAACCGTAAGGAAGATTGAGACAGATCGGTTCGCGATCCTCTCGGCTACCGTAGAGGTCATAGTAGTGGATAGGTGCTTCCCATGTTTCGTGTGGTGTGAATCCGTCAACATATAGATAAAAAGGTGTGTTTTCATGATTATGTTCCACAAATTCAATCGCAGCACGGAACAATCGCGCAGTGGGCCAGTTTTCTTCCTCGCGTTCCGGTTGGACGTTCACAATATGAGAACGTACACGTTCCGGATTACCACGGTATCTGGCAACTTGACTTGGATCAGCGTGTGCGCCGCCACGGTATCTATCTTCGGCTTGGCCACGAACAAACTGCCACTGTCGGAATCCTCGTGTAAAGTTCATGCCCGGCACAAAATAGTGTGGTACATCCGCGAAAAAACCTGTGTGATAACCATTTCGAACAAGTGATTCAGCGATTGCGGGTTCATCTGAAGACATCGGCTGCCAACCAGGGGTATAGACGTTATCCCACGGCACAGGGTTATAAGAACTAAATGGATAGATGCGCCTACCTGTATGTAATGTACGTCGCGTGGGGATTGTAGGTAAGCACTCAGGGTGCGCATTGGTAAATCGGACACCCTCTTCGGCAAAACGCTGCAAATTCGGCGTCCGAACCCAATCGTTACCATAAGGGCTTAAATATGCTGTCCGAAGTGTATCTGAAACAACTACGACAATATTCCAACTCATATTACCTCCAAAGAAATTTATGAAACCTTTTATTTTTTTACAATTACATTTCAATTAAGCAGTATAGTCAAAAACCAGAACGTCCTCAACAAGTGGTCGGATGTGTTCACCTGCAACTTTACGATGAAAAGGATGTGGTAGATATGCATCTCGCGCAGCTTCATCTTTAAACCGCACAATAAAACCGTAGGTATATCCCTGACTCTTACCTTCAGGACTGTTGTTAGTACCAGCAGTAATAGATTCAATGCCGGGTATTTCATCAGCCATTTCTAATAAAGCATCAGGCAAAGCATCAATTTGTGCTGAGGTAACATCCGACTTCAACTTGAGTAGGACAATATGTTCAACCATATACACTCTCCTAAATTTTAACGAACGTCTCAAGATTTTGGGGTGGAAATTCTGTAAAGATTTGATATATACTATTAGTATCTCACAAACGCTGTTTTTTCTCAAGTTTTTTGTCAGATATTAACTGTTTACTCCCACTCTTAGATGTAACCCGCGCCCTCTGATATTAAGTATTCAAACATCCAATTTTGAGGGATTTTAGTGATGAAAAAGAAACAACACATTCATTTTATTGCTTTTTTTATTTTCGTACTGAGTTTTTCCTTTTATTCAACCAGTTTCGGACAAGACAATACACAAGTCGGTCTACCAGAAGGTGCAATTGCGAGGCTTGGAAAAGGTGGCATTAACATCATGCGGTTTTCTCCTGATGGCACGCGCCTTGCTATTGGAACAAGCATTGGCGTGTGGCTATATGATATGAATACCCGTAACGCTAAGGCTTTGTTCCCCGCACAGTCAATCCGTGTCAACAATCATGAAATAGAGTCAGTAGTACGTGAAGAATGGAATGTCCGTACAATCGTTCATGTGGACAGCTTGGCGTTCTCACCCGACAATCGAATTTTGGCAAGTAGTGGTTCATCTAACTCAGTTATTCGATTGTGGAACATCGAATCGGGTAATGAACTTTTCTGCATACCTTTATATAGCAGTTCTGATGGTGTGTCAGCAATGACATTTTCTAAGGATAGTAAAATCCTTATTACGCCAAACCAATTCAGCTGTATTTATCATTGGGGTGTTACCAGCGGAAAACTTATAACGAAGCACAAGGGTAGAAGCACTGATAACGAGCCACTGGAAGACGGTTATTATGGCGAACATTATCGCGACCTAATAGCATTTACTCATGATAATAAAACCTTTGTAAGTGGTGATCCAGAAAATGGAAAAATCCGCTTATGGGATGCAGTCACAGGGTATCAACTGTCTATTTTCAAAGCAAAGACCCCATTTGCTATTCTGTCATGGAAAAAGCGAATACCGCAAAAAGGGGTTAATGCGCTTGCATTCTCACCAGACGGAAAAACTGTTGCGAGTGCACATGATGACAACACTGTACGGTTATGGGATACGATTACGAGCACTGAACGTGCTGTTCTTAAGGCACATACAGAAAAGGTTGATGCGTTGGCTTTCGCATCCGATAGTACAATACTTGCGAGCGGTGGAGCAGATAACCGAATACTTTTGTGGGATGTTAAGAAAGCACAACAGCAGGCTATCCTCACAGCGCATAAGGGTAGCGTTAGAGCATTAGCGTTCTCACCTGTTAACAAAGAAATACTCGCCAGTGGGAGTTCGGATGGTACAATCCGTTTCTGGAACACACATACCGGACAAGAACAATCTATTTTTTCCACCGAACACACGTCGGAAGTTCATGCAGTAGCGTTCACTGCCAGCAATCAAATGCTTGCCAGTGCGACGACTAATGGTACAGTTCAAATATGGAATGTAAAAACTGGACGACAACTACCCACACCATCAATAGTGCATCATGATAAAACTGAAGCCTTAGCATTATCGCAAGATGCTACGCTTTTTGCAAGCCGCGGTGCAGATACTATAGAAAGGTCAATAGGAAAAAGTACGCGTACAACCCAAAAACCACATAAAGAAACGCATCTATGGATCCTACTCACAGGTGACAAACTTCTCTCTCTTGCACTGGAAGCAGATTCTCTTGCATTCTCACCAGATAATAGAATCCTTGCTGCTGCGATTCGTAAGCAAGGCATACGTTTGTGGAGCATAGACTCTGGACTTGAAATGTTTCGCATAAAGACGTTAATATCCTATGAAGATAAACTGATGTTCTCACCAAATGGGAAGTTTCTGGCTCTGTCTGCATCTACCCCAAACGTCTGGGATGTTTTCACACAACATGAAATTACACCGCCTGACATCAAGTGGGTAAACGGAATCGCATTTTCTCCAGATAGTTCTCTCATCGCTTTCAAACATAATAAAGGCATTGATTTGTACAATGTTAAACCAACGGGCATGCAGGTACGCAACAAAATTCGTCCAGAAGCATTCTTTGCGCGAGAAAACATATTAATTTTCTCACCAGATGGAAAAATCCTTCTTTTTCCGAGATCAGATTTATGGGAAGATACAATTGAATTATTCGAAGTGGATTCGGGTCGTAGATTAGGCACGCTTTTCGGGCATTCAGAACCGGTACAAACACTCGTTTTTTCTCATGACAAAAAAACGCTTGCAAGTGGCAGCAGTGATGGCACTGTTCTTCTTTGGGACTGGGACAAGATCATCTCCAAAGCAAAAGAAAACAAAGGAAATTAATATATGAAAATCAAACACTTTTACTTCA
>JAGWBU010000061.1:19612-23653 GCA_021295735.1 Candidatus Poribacteria bacterium
AAGGTGCAATTGCACGGCTTGGAAAGGGCGGGATTAACATCATGCGATTTTCACCTGATGGCACGCACCTCGCAGTAGGAACGGATGTCGGCGTATGGCTATACGATGTACCTGATGGAAAAGAAACTGCTTTGTTCACAGGACATACAGGCCAAGTAAATGCACTCGCTTTCTCACAAGATGAAAATATCCTCGCAAGCGGTGGATTTAATAATCCTGTTATCCAAATTTGGGACATCGCAACTAAAAGCAAACTCTCAACCCCTATATTCACACGAGGTCCCAATTTATTAGATGCATTAACATTTTATGGAAGAACCCTTATAAGCATAGGTGGGCATGATAATGTTAGCTATTGGCAGGTAGACACAGGTAATAAATTATTGCAATCAAGTGTGAACATCTCTTACGATGTTGTTGCTTTTTCTCAAGATGGTAGTAGCCTTGCCATTGCAGACCGAAATGGAGGGATCCATTTATGGGATACAACAACAAGTAGCCAACAGGCAACTCTCAAGGGACATGGGGCTGGTGATGATTCAGAAATTCGAGCAATAGCGTTTTCACCGGATGGCAAAATACTTGCGAGCGGAAGTGAAGACAAGACTGTGAAGTTGTGGGATACTCAGAACCACAAAGAACTTGGCACGCTTTCTGGACATCTCGGATGGGTTACCGCTATCGCATTCTCCGAAGACGGTAGTACGCTTGCCAGTGGAGACGCTAATAAAACAATTAAACTTTGGGATTTAGAAACACGAAAAGCCCGTGATACCATCACAGGTCATAAAAATACCATTAACGCCTTAGCCTTCGCACCGTATGGTGGTTCACGTTATAGTGGATGTCTTGCAAGCGGTAGTGCAGATGGCACAATTCGATTCTGGAATCCTGTCAAAGAAAAAGAACTTGCTACCTTTGCAAGCGGACACATAGAATCGGTGAAATCAGTTGCTTTTTCTAAAAACGATACAACACTTACAACTGTTGCTTTTAACGGTATTGTAGATGTATGGAGTCTAAAAACTAAACGTGAAATGTTTACCTTCACCGATGGGCAATGTGATTCTACCGATGTAGCAGCACTTTCATCAGATGCCACCATTTTTGCCAGAATGGGCAAAAATGGTTCAATTGCGTTCAATCCTTATGGTTTCGGTCACCGTGGCAGTTTCCGGGGTGGCACTCGTCTTCAATTATGGGAAATTGCCACAGGTGTTGAAATCCCTGGACCATGGCAAACTGATGGTAGAAATGCATCAAGCGTCTTTTTCTCTCCTGATTACGATATTATTGCAGTAAGTGTTCATGGAGAAATTCGAGCATGGCACATTAACACCGGTGTTCAATTGTTTCGACTTAACGCACGATGGTCACCTTGGTCAAATCCAGTATTTTCACCCGATGGAAAATGGATTGCCACCAGCGAAGGCTCTGGGAAAACGAAAGTATGGAATGTTGAAGCACCCAACAACGAACCTGCTATATTATCAATTGAGAAAACCAATTCAATAACATTTTCACCCGACAGTTCAATTCTTGCAATAATAGGTAAAGAAGGTATCTATCTGTGGAAATTTCAAAATGAATCGGAAGTCGAACCTACAATAATTCCTGGTAATTTGCAGGCATTTAAAAGTGTCTTGACGTTCTCACCTGATGGATCTATCCTCATTGGATCAGCAATGGCGGGTTGGGGTAATCCAATTAAATTATGGGATGTGGAAACAGGTAAAAATTTGGGAATTCTGTCCGGACATACAGAACCTGTGGAAACGCTTGTGTTTTCTCACGACGAAAAAACGCTCGCAAGTGGCAGCAGTGATGGCACTGTTCTTCTTTGGGACTGGGACAAGATCATCTCCAAAGCAAAAGAAAAGATAGGAAATTAATATATGAAAACCAAATACTTATCCTTCACCACTATTCTATTAACAGCAGTGTTGATCTCTATCAGTTTCGGACAAGACAATACACAAGTCGGTCTACCTGAAGGTGCAATTGCGCGGCTTGGAAAAGGTAGAGTTGTCGTGATGCGTTTCTCCTCCGATGGAAAACGTCTTGCGGTAGGAACTACTATTGGCGTGTGGCTATATGATGTCGGCACTGGCAATGCAAAGGCTTTGTATCCTGCTCATCCGAGGCATGTTGACAATAAAATGTTCAAGCCATCTGAGCCAGAAGAATGGCAGCCTTATGCAATCAGTTATGTGAACCATTTAGCATTTTCACCAGATAACCGTATCCTTGCAACTGGAGAATCAAATAACGGTGTTGTGCAACTATGGGATTTGGAATCTGGTACTGAACTATCAACGCTTCCGTTTACAATTGCAGGTGATGCGGCTTTAGCAATAACATTTTCCGACGATGGTAAAACACTCATCACACCAAACAAATTTGGAGAGATCATCCATTGGGATGTTGCCACTCGTAGCATTAAAAACTACGTAGATAGTTATCGTCCCAAACTAACAATGTTAGAAGAAGATGGTAAATATGGTAATCATAGTTATGATGAAATAGCATTTGCTCAAGACAGAAAAACCTTTGTTAGTGGGGACCCAAGAGATGGTAAGATGCGTTTATGGGATGCAGCTACAGGACAGCAACTTGCTATTTTTAAAGCAAAATCTAAATTTGCGGGAATTTCACGACAAGAACCTGAACCTCAGAAAGGCGTAAATGCACTTGCATTCTCATCGGACGGGAAGACAGTCGCGAGTGGTCATGATGACAACACTGTGCGGTTGTGGGATATCACAACCCGCACTGAAATTGCAACTCTCAAAGGACATAATCAACGGATTAACAAACTTGTGTTCTCACCAGATGGCACTGTGCTTGCCAGTGGCAGTGCGGATAAAACAATCTTGTTATGGGATGTACTTCAGAAAAAACAAAAGCAAGTGACCTTTTCAGGACATCGCGCTGGTGTAAGCGAAGTAACGTTTTCACATGATGGGAAAACCGTTGCCAGTGGAAGTACGGATGGCACTATTCGGTTTTGGAATGCTAACACAGGACGTGAAATGTCTATCTTTGCCACCGGACATACAGGATGGATCGGAGATGTGGCGTTCTCCGCGGATAACACGATGCTCGCCACAGCAGCGTCTAATGGAACAGTTCAGATTTGGAACGTAGAAACCGGACAACAACTGCCTTCACCATCGGTTGCACATCACGATACAACTGAGGCTTTAGCTTTTTCACGGGATGCTACACTTTTTGCCAGTAATGGATCAGACACTACTGTCCGTTCGCGGAGTGGTAACACACGGACAAGTTGGATGCCACATAAAGAAACCCGTCTATGGACACTTCTGGCAGGTGAAGAACTTCATTCATTTCCACAAAGCAGCAAAGCTTTGGCATTTTCACCTGATAACAACATACTTGCAGCCAGCGGCACAAAAGAGACGCGCCTGTGGGATGTGAAAACGGCAACCGAATTGTCTCGTTTGAACGCGAGACAATTTTTCACTGACGTAGTCGTGACATTTTCGCGTGATGGCACTATCCTCGCAACAGGTGGGATAAACGGTGAGACACATTTATGGGATGTTAACACCGGACAAAAAATTGTTACACTCAAGGCAGCGATACGCGAATATACAAAAACTATAGCTTTTTCACCTGATAATATTATTCTTGCTGTTGGATATGTAAATAACCATATCCGTTTGTGGGATCTCAAAACACATAAGGAGATCAATACACCGCTTACTGCGCAAAAGAAGATATGGATTAAGAAATTGACTTTCTCTCCTGACGGAAAAACACTATTGCTTATCACAACAGATTTCAAAATACCAAGAGAAATCCAATTATGGGATGTAAAGACGGGGCAACAATTCCCGTCAATCCGGACTGGACATACATTGGGAATACAAACCTTAGTTTTTTCGAACGACGGTAAAATACTGGCAAGTGGTGATGCTGATGGTACAGTTCTCCTCTGGGACTGGGACAAGATCATCTCCAAAGCAAAAGAAAACAAAGGAAATTAATATATGAAAATCAAACACTTTTACTTCA
>JAGWBU010000061.1:23686-32302 GCA_021295735.1 Candidatus Poribacteria bacterium
AAGGTGCAATTGCACGGCTTGGAAAGGGCGGGATTAACATCATGCGATTTTCACCTGATGGCACGCACCTCGCAGTAGGTACAGATGTCGGCGTATGGCTATACGATGTACCTGATGGAAAAGAAACTGCTTTATTCACAGGACATGCTGGACAAGTGAACGCTCTTGCATTTTCATCTGATGGAAAACACCTCGCAAGCGGTGGTTCTAACGACCCTTTCATTCACGTTTGGGATGTAGCAACTAAAAGTAAACTCTCTACCCTTACATTAACTCAGAGGCGTAATGAATTATCTGCATTGACATTTTATGGCAGAATGCTTATCGGTATAAACAGGTCACGTAAAATTTCCTACTTGAATATAGACGCAGATAGAGAATTATCAGAAAAAAGTTTTGTTGTTCCAAGCTATAATGTCATATTTTCTGAAGATGGCAGTCGCCTTGCTGCTGCGAACCGAAGAGGAAAAATTCAGTTGTGGAATACAACGACAAACAGTCAATACGCAACTTTCATGGGACATGGAGATGGTAGAGATAAGAACATCTTGACGCTGGCGTTATCACAAGATAAAAAAATCCTCGCAAGCGGGAGTGAGGACAAAACAGTGAAGTTGTGGGATACCCAAAACCACACCGAACTTGTGACGCTTAAAGGACATGATGCCTGGGTTACTGCCATCGCATTTTCAGATGATGGAAATATCTTTGCCAGTGGTGATGCAAGGAAGGCAATCAAAATCTGGGATTTAGAATCACAGAAAGAACGTGCCACCCTTACAGGACATAAAAACACCATAAACGCTTTAACTTTCGCACCTGAGGGAACACCTCGTTACAGCGGGTGTCTTGCGAGTGGGAGTGCAGATGGGACAATACGTTTCTGGAATCCAGAGAACGGAGAGTGGGTGAAAAAAATCGCATTCTCTGAAAATGGCAAAACCATCGCAAGTGTGGCATTTAATGGCACTCTCGATCTATGGAGTCTAAAGACTCGGCAGGAACGCATTACCCTCACGGACGAACATATCAATATAGCCGAGACAGTCGTTTTGTCACCGAATGCTATGTATTTCGCTTGTCGTGGCAGTGAAGGTATGTCTTACTTCAATCCGGGTGGATTCGGATTCCAAAGTAGCAGAGAAGGTGTAGATTCAAACAATCTTCAATTTTGGGATATAGCCACAGGTGAGAAACTCTCTATTCCTTGGCTGGAAGATAACAACAGAACATCAGTATTTGCAATTTCACCTTACAACAACATTTTGGTAGTAGGCGATGATCGAGTAATTCGAGCGTTGCACCTTAAAACAGGGATTGAATTGTTCCAACTTAAGATAGAAAAACCTGAATTCAGTAAGAGATTAGTGTTCTCGCCTGATGGGAAAAAACTTGCTGCTTTCAGTCATAGTAATAGTCCAAACGTCTGGGATATTACTACTCAGCGTGACATATCTCCGCCCAATATCGAGAATGTAAGGGTATCGCTTTTTTCACATGACAGTTCTACTCTTGCCATGATCCGCAAGAACGGTATTTACTTGTGGAATTTAGACATAGAATTAGCCGATAAACCTAACAATATAACTTATCTACCAGGCAAATTAGATGGATTCAGAGATAGCGTGATACTTTCACCTGATGGCACTATTCTGGTTGGTCCTGGAAGTGATATGTGGAGTTACCCAATTCAGTTATGGGATGTGGAAAAAGGTAGACGTCTGGAAAACTTATCTGGGCATACAGAACCGATAGAGACGCTTAAGTTTTCACAGGACGGGAAGATTCTTGCAAGCGGTAGCCAAGATGGGACAGTTCTCCTCTGGGATTGGGAAAAAATATCTGATAAGAAAAAATAAAATAACAAAGGAAAATAACCTATGAAAACGAAACATCCATTTTTCATTATTTTCCCGTTGATTGCTGCGATGCTCTCAACCAGTTACGCGCAAAACAATACACAGGTCGGTCTACCTGAAGGCGCGATAGCGCGACTTGGAAAAGGTGGAATCAATATCATGCGGTTTTCACCTGATGGCACGACCCTCGCAGTGGGAACAGACGTTGGTTTGTGGCTATACGATGTGGCAGATGGTAAAGAGACCGCTTTATTCACAGGACATACCGGCCAAGTGAATGCACTTGCTTTTTCCCCGGATGGAAAAACACTCGCAAGCGGCGGATTTTCAAACCCCGTTATTCAACTATGGGATTTAGAAACTGGTACTAAACTATCAAACTTCCCATTAACTAATGGTAGTGATTCTATCAAAGCCTTAGCGTTCTCTATAGACGCTAAAACATTTATATGTTTAGACATGTTTGGAAATATCAGACATTGGGATATTGAATCCGGCATTAAATCGTCCGATTTAGAATACGACCACACAGGCGAGGTGGTCGTATTTTCTCCAGATAGCAACTTTTTTGCCATTGGGTATAGCGATGGGAAAATCAACTTATGTGATGTAACAACGGGCAGGCGAAGCGCACGTTTAAAGGGGCATGCAGGTTTACTGAAAAGAGAAGATAAAGATATTTGGACCTTGGCGTTTTCTTACGACGGAAAAATGCTTGCAAGTGGAAGTCAAGATAAAACTGTAAGGTTGTGGAATACTGATAATCGTAGAAACCTTGCTACGTTCAAAGGACATAATGGGTGGGTTATAGCTGTTGCCTTCTCAGCTGATGGGAGTACATTAGCAAGTGGCGATACGGATAAAGTCATCAAACTATGGGATCTAAACACAAAACAGGAACGAGCTACGCTCTTTGGGCATACAAATGGTGTCAGCGTATTAGCGTTTTCACCTGATGGAAAGACATTGGCGAGTGGCAGTTACGATGGCACAATCAGGCTCTGGAATCAAGACACAGGGGAAGTAATTTCTACTTTCACAGCTGGACACACAGAGTGGGTTAAGACAATTGCATTCTCAGAAAACGGTACAATTCTCACAAGTGCTTCCTTTACTGGTACAGTCGAGATATGGAGTTTAATTACTAACAGTGAACTTAATACATTCTCTGATGCACAGAGCGATGATACCAATGGAATTGCATTTTCAGCGGATGCCACGCATTTTGTGAGCCAAGGCATCAACGGAAAAACATTGGCATTCGCACCACATAGTTTTGAATATCTCGGTGCATGGAATAGCAGAAAAGTTCGGCAGCAAATCCAATTATGGGATATTATCGCTGGTAATCAAATTCCTGGACCTTGGGAGAATATTAACAGATCTGTAGACGTATTAACAATCTCTCCGAGCAACAAAATACTTGTCGCATTGTTTGGTCACAAAGGTGGTATTCTTTCGTGGGATATAAACACAGGTAAGGAAATGTTTCACTTTAACTTGGATTCACCTTCTCCAAGGAAGTTAGTGTTTTCTCCTAATGGTAAACTACTTGCATCAAGTGGCCTTAACGTCCCAACACAAATATGGGATGTAGTTACACAGCAAGAAATTACACCGCTTTACCTGAAAAGAACCACAGCCTTGGCATTTTCACACGACAGCACACTCCTTGCCGCCGGACATCAAGATAGTATTATTTTTTGGGATATCACACCAACCGGCATGAAGCAGCGTGGTAAAATACTTAATATTGGGTCAAGTCAAGAATTGAAGTTCACACCTGATGGAGAGGTCGTTCTTGCTTCAAGAATGAAAGGTTGGAAGTATCTAATTCAGTTATGGGATGTGAACAACGGTTGGGATCTTGGAACACTATCAGGACATACTGAGAAAGTTACAACCTTAGAATTTTCAACAGATGGCAAAACGTTGGGAAGTGGAAGCAAAGATGGTACAGTCCTTCTCTGGGATTGGAAAAAAATTGTCGCCAAAGCGAAAAATGATGCTATAGGAAAAAACCTGAGCAGCAATCTAACGCCTCCTGATGAGCCAGTGGAATACGCCAGCAAGGCAGAAGAAGCAGAAGCGATTGTAAACTGGTTGCAGAAAAACGGTTATAAAGTTAAGAAAACCTCAAAAGGATATACGCTTACACGCGGTAGAAGTAGTTCCACAATTTCAGGTTTCGGCGGAGGTAGAATAGGTAGCGGTAATGTAAATATTAAAATTGACGGAAACGGTGTTCTTGAAATTCGTGTAGATGGTGTAGGGATATGTACGTTCACGTTTGATGAGGAAGGTAACCTGAAACACAAGGTCCTTAACGGAGGGAAAAAAGCAATGAAATGAGTTTAATAATGAAAATCAAAAATCAATTATGCATCATTTTTCTCTTGACTGCATCAATTCTCTCAACCAGTTTCGCACAAGACAATACACAGGTCGGTCTACCAGAAGGTGCAATTGCACGTCTTGGGAAAGGCGGAATTAATATCATGCGGTTTTCTCCTGATGGCACGCACCTCGCAGTAGGAACAGATGTAGGGGTATGGTTATACGATGTACCAGATGGTAAAGAGACCGCTTTATTCACAGGACATACTGGACATGTCAACGCACTTGCTTTTTCACAAGATGGAAATATGCTCGCAAGTGGTGGATTTAACAATCCTATTATCCAAGTTTGGGACATAGAAACTAAAAGCAAACTCTCAACATTAAGATTAACTCAGGTTCCCAATGTATTATCTGCATTGACATTCTATGGCAGGACATTAATCAGTATAAATAGAGGTAAGGAAATAACTTATTGGAATATAGACACCGGTAGGACATTATCGAATGCAAGTTTAGCTGCTTCATGCGATGTAGTTGTCTTTTCTCAAGATGGTGGAAGCTTTGCAGCTGCAGACCGGGGTAGAAAAATTCACTTATGGGATACAACAACAAGTAACCAACAGGCAACTTTCCAAGCGAATTGGCGTGGCAAGGACACGGATATTCAGGCACTGGCGTTATCACAAGATAAAAAAATCCTCGCAAGTGGGAGTGAGGACAAAACGGTGGTGTTATGGGATATAGAAAACCATGCAGAACTTGCTACGCTTAAAGGACATGCGGCCTGGGTTACAACTGTTGCTTTTTCTGAAGATGGGAAAACCGTTGCCAGTGGTGACGCAGGCAACGTAATCAAACTCTGGGATTCAGAAACAAAAAAAGAACGGGTAAACATCACAAGTCATAAAAACACCATAAACGCTTTAACCTTCGCACCTATGGGAACACCTCGTTACAGCGGGTGTCTTGCGAGTGGGAGTGCAGATGGGACAATACGTTTCTGGAATCCAGAGAACGGAGGGTAAAAGCAGTCGCATTTTCAGAAAATGGCACAACCCTCGCAAGTGCAGCCTTTAACGGAACTGTAGATGTATGGAGCCTAAAGACTTGGCAGGAACTGACAAACTTCACTGCTGCACATAGCAATAACACACAAACAGTCGTTTTGTCACCGAATGCTAAGTTTTATGCTTGTCAGGGCAGCGGAGGTATGATTGTGTTTAATCCGGTAGGGTTCGGACTACATAGTGGCGGAAATGGCGGTGGAGGTATTAAAAATCTTCAATTATGGGATATAACGGCAGGTGAGGAACTGACCCTTCCTTGGCAAGACGTTGTCACCTGGCCTTCTGCAGCCGTATTCTCACCAGATAACAATATTTTTGCTGTAAGCAGCCGCCAAGGAATTCAAGCATGGCACCTGCACACTGGAATAGAATTATTCCAACTTAACGCGAAACAACCTTCGTTCAATGGAAAATTGGTGTTCTCACCTGACGGAAAAAAACTTGCTACCAGCGGGCGTTCTGACAACCTACAAATATGGGATATTTCTACGCAACGTGACATCACACCGACTAATATCAAAAGGACAAGTACGTTGGCATTTTCACCGGACAGTTCACTGCTTGCAACACTAAGCAGTGAAGGTATTCATTTATGGAAATTAGACATAGAATCGGAAGAGGAACCTGTCTTAATACCAGGGAATTTAGGCGGATTTAAAAATGAATTGGTTTTTTCACCTGATGGCACCATTCTCGTTGGGTCTGGAATGGATATGTGGAGCACACCAATTAAGTTATGGGATGTGGAAACAGGCAAAAGCCTGGGGATTCTATCCGGACATACAGAACCTGTGGAAGCACTTGTGTTTTCGCACGACGGTAAAATTCTCGCAAGTGGTAGCGATGATGGCACGGTCCTTCTTTGGGATTGGGATAAAATCTCTGCCAAGAGAAAAGTAGGGCATAAGTGATGGGAAAGGTATTGACTCAGGGGCAGCTTAGTTTCAGACTGGACCTATTAGTGTGTTTTGAGTAATCAGATATGATCTAATAGATGATGCATGCCCCACCAGCACAGACACTGCCGGCACTTTTTGTCACATCACCCGCAACGTTATCTTCTTCACCCGACTCAAATTCTGCAACAAGGGATACTGTTTCGTCGGTCGGTTTTGATAGATTAAACTGTAACGCATCGTTAGGTGTAAACTTCACCGTGCATCCTGTAAATACAAATGTAATAAACAACGCACAAAACAGAAAAAGTATGGGAATAAAATTGCACTTCACGAAACTATACCTCAATTTTTTGGAGATTAACCTGGTCCAGTGAATTACTGCCCAATCCGAGTCCGCTTGCTGCTGTAATGTGATTAGCATATTTCGACATAGAATTCAACCCTATCTCCTCGCGCTTCTGATTGACGGTTTGAAGAATAAGTGTATCAAGGATAACCGGATCAGCACTCACAAACAAACCCCCATATTGCCAGGTACTTTCGGCATGATATGTGGGGCCGTTATCATAAGATGCTACCAATCCGTCGACAATATTGAGGACTACCTTTTCTTTTAGCACCTTATTTTCAAAAATTTCTCCGATAGCAGGATTACAGTAGAGCGGCCTACCATGAAACCTCCGTGTGTTATCAACACTACCGAAAGCCATGTTTTTCAAACATCCACTTATACCTGCCATATCATGATGTTTCAAGACAGGCACATTAATTAGCACATCTACCCGTTCTGTAACAATTCGTGAATACCGGGAACGAGTGCTCTCATTTTCGCGTCTGGCAATACTATCTTGTTCGGTCTCATAAAATACTTCGTCATCGTAACCGATGTCGTCCATATCAGAGGCAAGTGTTCGTACATCCCCATCATCTGTCTTTATCGGATAACCAGCGTTGAGCAGATGTGCTTCAAACCGATCCCAAATAATAACCTGTTTTCTGAGTACACCAGCACTGAACAATCCTTCAATAATTTTGTTGACGATGACAGCGTGTGTACTTAGCTTGGGACCCGCAAGCGGATTAATTTTGATGCCAACAATGTCGTCCGGCAGCACAAAATCTCGCCACGCTTCTTTAGCCGTGTCGCGACCGGTGAGTTTCATCATCGCACGGTCAACCATCTCGCCAACAGCATCCTCGTTGAGTCTGTCCTCTTCCCACACCTGTTTGCCGATAACTTCCACAACGGGAGGAAGTGCTGCTGTTTCCGTTGGAGGGGTCAACACACGCCCGCCACCAATTTGCGCGAAAGCTGGAAGGGCACTCAGCGCAACACCGCTAATAGTGCCGAGTCGGTTTAAGAATTGGCGTCGGTTGAGTGTGTCACACTTCTGAACTGTTTGGATAGCATGTCGGGTTTCGCTCTGCTCTACCCGACCTACAAGACTGTCTGCGATTATGTTTGCTATAACTGTATCTTGGGGTTTCATCAGAGTTTTCCTAATTCTGTCAAAATAGTTGCTGTTGGTACCCGCACGCCCGCAGTATCAAGTGATTTCCAAGCAACCTTTCCATCTGGCGTAATAATATACGCGGCAGGGCGTGCAATTCTCGTATTATATGGATCGAGCACATTGTAAGCAATAATCACCTCTTTTTTGTTATCAGAGAGCACAGGATATTTGAGTCCATGGTTTTCAACTGTCCTTTGCGTTAACGCCACGTTTTCTGAACTGATAGCGAAAAGTTCTGTGCCTGCAGCTTGAATTTTTTCGTAATTCTCTTGCAACTCCACGAGTTGTGTTGTGCAAAGTCCTCAGCCACCGGTTCGGTAAAAGACCAGCACCACCTTCTTATTATTTCCGATATAGTCTGCAAAGGAGTGTAACTCACCATTTTCATCAGGCAGTTCAAATTCTGGGGCTTGGCTGCCGATTACCAATCCTTCACCTGGATCCAAATCATGTTTAGGCATTGTTAATTCAACAAGTGACACTTTATCTAATGAGACAGTTTCTCCCCCAACAACAGTGACGTTGAGTTCCGTTTCTTGGTATCCATTGGCTGATATATGGAGTGTGTAATCTCCTGCTTCAATATCATTCAGTTCGTAACTGCCATGTGCTTCGGCATTCGCTACGAGTTGCCCATCTTTTAACAACCGCACCTGAATTGCTACTCCCTCAATTGACTGCACCTCCCCTTGCAGTGTGCCTGTTAAAGTATCAATTTTTTCTCCGTCACCGATAGGATTATCTGTTGTTCCGCAACCCAATGCAGCCAACAGTAAAAACGCCAGTCCAAAGATTATCTGTATCTGTTTCATAAATAATAAATTTTCTTTTGTATTAATGTGCATTTGAAATACTATATAAATGAGGGGTGTGCATAAATATTTGGCGCATCAACACAGACAGGGACAGACGCCAGGTGCCGCTTGATTTATAGAAA
>JAGWBU010000061.1:32435-43051 GCA_021295735.1 Candidatus Poribacteria bacterium
TGTGGACGGAAACCCACGGCGTGTGCGGACTACCTTTAAGCGCATATTTAACATCGGAATTATTTATGCACACCCTCATATAAATTGGGTTTCGCTGCGTTCTACCTCATAAATGTTAATTTAAGGAGTTAAGGAGCACAACCTCTTGTGGAAGCATTTGCAACGCCGATAAATGCGTATGCAAAGTAGTAGGTACACGCCGTGTGCCGTATTATACCAAAGCATATGAGGCGGACAGCACGCGGCGCGTGCCTGCTACCTTTAAATCAACGCTAAATTGACATCTACAGGTTTATCAAAGCTTACCCAATTCCTCTAAAATCTCTGCAGTTGGCACACGATTTCCTAAGCGAACATCAAGAAATTTCCATGCAATAGTTCCATCTTGTTTTATGATATAGGATGCAGGCCGAGCTATTCTGTTGTTACCGGGATCAACAACGTTGTAAGCGTTAATTACCTCTCTGTCGTTATCAGCGAGTACTACGAATTTGAGACCTTCTTTATCAATCGTCTGTTTTGTATCCCCTACGCTATCGGAACTAATTGCGATGAGTTCTGCTCCTGCAGCTTTAAATTTATCATAATTATCTTGCAACTCTCCGAGTTGTCCACGACAGAACGGTCACCAACCACCGCGATAAAAAACAATTGCCACATTTTTGCTGCCGACATAGTCCGCAAGCGCGTGTTCGTTACGATTACCATCAGACAACTGAAATTCCGGTGCTTGACTACCAATACTTAGTCCTTGACCTGGGTCTAACTCCTCAGGTTCAGGTATTGCTTTGAGTGCTACATCCAGTTCAAAGGTTTCATTGGCAGAAATCGGGTCCACATCAACTTTGTTATCTTCATAACCTTTATGCTGAACCATCAAGGTAAATGCTTGGTCAACAGGGAGGTTCTCAAAGGTAAAAACACCGTCTTTCGTTGTTAACGTTTCGTACTCTTCACCTGCCTTATCCGTAAGTTGGACAAGCACATCAGAAAGTGTATCCCCCGTTTCCGAGTCGGTTAAAACCCCGCGCAGATGTGATACAGGCGCTGCCAATGCCACGAGTGTCACTTTGTCCAATGAAACGGTTTGACCCGCAACGACAGTCACGTTCATTTCTACAGTTTCAAAGCCTTTGGCTGAAATTTGTATCGTATAATCCCCTTCTTCAAGTTCTGCAAGTTCGTAACTGCCAAGTGCTTCGGCTTGTGAGACGAGTTGGCCCGCTTTTAGCAAGCGGACTTGAATTGAAACGCCTTTAATAGATTCTACCTCTCCCTGCAGGGAGCCTGTCATGATTTCAATTGGGACAGGGTCCGTCGTATCCCCTGAAGTTCCACAACCGACTGCAGCCAATAGCAAAAATGCCAATGCGAGGTGTGTCAGTTTCTGTTTCATGATTAATTAGTTCCTTAAGTGTATCACTTGCTTCATTATTTTTTATTAGGAATCTGATGCAAACATAGTAATACCATTTCTGATAATATATCTCTCTTATGTAGCACAAACTTTTAGTTTGTGCCGTATTCCACCGCATTCCATACAACCAGATAATGCGACAACATTTTTGAGAAATGGTATAATGTAAACCTGCTTTTTAGCACGTTTTTCACTAAAACGTTTATTCACGTCAAATTCCCATCCATTTTTGAGATCTATCGTGCGATACGCTGTTTAACGCTGCCCCACGTCGTTGTAAGTTTACCAGCAGCTTCAACAGCCGTGAGAGTCATAAGACCGTCGTTCATAATTGACTGCAAATCACTTTCATCTAAAGCAACATTAAAGAGCGCTATATCGTCAATGATGCCAGCGGTATAACGGTCAAAATGTCGTCCGATATGAAAAACACCTTCGCTATTGCCATATCCGCTGTCAGTGTCAAAATCAATTTCGGCTTCCATTTTACCATCTACCCACAAACTCGCCTTGCCTGTGTCAGTGTTTGCTATGCCAGCAATAAAATGCCAATTGTCATCAGCGATATCGGATGTGCTTTGTGGCCTATAACTCGTTCCAGCAGCATCCCGTAAAAAGAAGGTTATCTTTTTATCACCGCCACCGTTCCAAAGCATATACCAAGGTAAAACTTGCGATTTATCTTCATAGTTTTTGCCCGCAAGCGAACCACCAACCGCGGTGCCTTTGTAATGCAGTGTCAAGGTGAATGATGTTCCTGCTTCAAACCCAACACTGTCGGAGTGTGGAATTTCAACCCAATCGTCTGTCCCATCAAATTCAAGTGCTTGGCCGAATTTACCATCTACCCACTTCGCGCCGTGTATTTGACCTTCATTATCTTCGTTTGATGAGTCCGTTACAACTGTGCCTTCACCTTCGTCAAAAAGCCACATCCCCGTGATATTCTCAAAGCCAAACTCAGCGTAGCCGGGCAGTGCAATCAACAAAAAAGCACCAACCAGAATTGCAAACGTAATTCCCACACTTTTAGGTAATAACATTAATATTTCTCCTTATTTTAACTATTGACGTTTGATTTTTGCCCACTTTGTTGTCAATTTATTCGCAGGTTCAACGGCGGCAGCTTCTTCAACACCATTGTTCATGAGAGCTTCCATATCGTCTTCACTTAAGGCGACATTGAAGAGCGCAACATCGTCAATGATCCCAGCAGTGTAACGGTCGAAGTGCCGTGCAATATGGAGCACACCGTCACTTGTACCATATCCATCATTTTTATCAAAATCAACTTCGGCTTCCATCTCACCATCTATCCATATTGAGGCCTTCCCGGAGCTCGCATCTGCTCTACCAACAACAAAGTGCCACTCGTCATCACCAATTTCGCTTGTGCTATCTGCCCTAAAACTTGTTGAAGCAGAATTTCGCAGGTAAAGTGTTACTTTGTTGTCCCCACCACCGTTCCAAAGCAGATACCATGGAAGTGCTTGCGATGTATCCTCGTAGTTTTTGCCGACAAGCGAACCGCCAACTTTTGTGCCTTTAAAATGGACGGTAATCGTGAAGGAAACGCCTTTTTTAAACCCGACAGTGTTTGAATGCGAAACTTCAACCCAACCGTCGGACCCATTAAATTCAAGTGCTTTTCCAAACTTTCCATCTACCCATTTAACACCACCGTTGATTTTACCGTCATTCTTGTTACCTGACGAATCTTTGGCAGTATTACCAGACCCTTCATTAAAGAGCCACATCCCCATGATATTGTCCGGATCAATTGCACCATTACTCGTGCCAATTACCCAGCAGACTGAAACCGGATTTATAGCGGCAGAACTTGTGCCAATTATCCAGCAGAATGCAATAAGCACTGCTATGCCAATTCTTATCAAATTCTTCATTTGCCCTCCTAAGCTGAATTTCTATTCTGAGAACTATCTCATATTGGTATTGCTTCGCTACAGACATTTTGAGATTACCAGCAAGTATAGCATATATATTTGTGATTCGTCAAGTATTTTAACTCAAGTTTATTGACAAAATGCTTGTATTTTTGTGTTAAATCAGATATACTAAACTCCCGTGCAGGTGGATTTTACCCTTATGTAATATTGTGGCATAAAATTTAAAAACAACATAATTTGTCTTAAGAAAACAGAGGCGATAGAAATGAACATTCTCCATGATTTGAATGAAAAACAGGTGGAGGCAGTAATCCATAACAACGGTCCCGTGCTTGTAATTGCGGGCCCCGGCACCGGCAAGACAAAAGTCATCACCCACCGCATCGCCTACCTAATTCGCCAGCATGGAATCAAACCGGAAAGCATCCTTGCGATCACCTTTACCAATAAAGCCGCACAAGAGATGCGCGAACGCGTCAACAACGAAATCGGTGAACCACACGGTTCTAACATTAAAGTCAATACTTTTCATGCTTTTTGTGTTAAAGTTCTTCGAGAGCATGCCCACCATATTGGATTGAGTGAAAACTTTGCTATCTTCGATCAGGAAATCCAAGACGAAATATTATTGGAAGTCGTCAATGAACTTAATCTAAATTCGGACAACTACCCGCCATGGCGACTACGGAATATCATCAGCGATGCAAAATGCAAACTTGGAAACGAAACGGATGACCTATTTATAGATCCAGATGTTCTCGTTGAAATAGACGATCCGGATGTGGAAATGAATGTTAAAAATGCGTTCACAACTTATCAGCATAAACTCGCCGAATACAATGCCCTCGATTTTGACGACCTCCTCATAAAAACTGTTACGCTGTTTGAACAGGTTTCAGAGGTGCAGCAGGAATATCATCAGCAAATATCTCATATCCTTGTAGACGAATATCACGATGTGAACAGAGTCCAATATCGTCTCCTACAACTGCTTTGTGCTGCTCGAGAACATAATTTGATGGTTGTGGCGGATGCAGATCAATCTATCTACAGTTGGCGCGGGTCGAATCCGCAGTATATTAAGAATTTCTTAGATGATTTCACACCGCAAACCGTTGAATTAGACGAACACTATCGGTGTAGTGAGACGATCCTACGCGCTGCTGAGGAGGTAATCGCAAAAAATCCGGTGCGGCAAAAACAGCACACCCTCATAACCCACAAGGATGAAGGGCGAAATATCTTTCACTATACATTCACTACTCCCACTGAAGAAGCACGCTCCATCATCAAGATCATCCGAAACCTGGTAAAACAACGCAACTTCTCTTATCGTGATATTGCAATTTTTTATCGGACACATAGACTCGCAGATGTTTTGGAAGAAGAGTTATTACGAACCGGTATTGAATTTCAGCGGATTAGAGCTACCAATTCCTTTGATGATGAAAATCTTAAAGGTATCCTCTCCTATCTCTGTTTTGTCCAATGGCAGCTCCGGCGCGACCTTGAATACGCCATCAATTTTCCTGAGAAACGGATTGACGATTTGACATGGGTTCGCCTCAAATGGTTAGCACAACGAAAAGAGTTGACGCTGGCAGAACTCTTGAAGAATATTGAAGACTATCCAGAGGATGTCGGACCCTTAACACGCCGAAATATCCGCCGATTCTGGGAGCAATTTGAAGCATTAGTGGACGATATTGAAGCTGAAACAATTGATAAAATCGTGCAAAAACTCTTTGCACGATTAGAGCTTTTCCGTTCCCCCTACCGTGCTAAAGAATTGTCGGTTATTGAAAACCAAGCTGATATGTCAAATTTAGGGTTAGCGCAGGATGTGCTTTATAGTGCGCTTGACCGTGGTCAACCTATTCAGATTACAGCAAGTTATGGGATTGATGCGTACTGTGCAGCGTATATTATCCGAGAGACGCTTAAAACCTATCTGAATCAGAACGTGCAAATCCAATTTTTGCCTAAAGAATTAAAATCTGAGGACCAGGAATCTCAGCCTAAAAGTGCCATCGGAAGTGACCAGATACTAAACGAAAACACTGTCAATCTACTTATTGGGGATTTCGGCGAACTTGGAAAAATGGGGACGGAAACACGAACAATTCTTATTGGGACAACCACTTCTGGACAGTCCGATGTTATTCAACTCGGATCCAATACGGTTCAGAGCATCACTGCGCTAAAGCTATGCCAACGTCTTTTGAGCCGTTTTGAAACACCAAACATGGCGGATATGGTTATCTACGATTTGGAAACGACAGGTATCAATCCGAAGAATGCTAACATTGTTGAAATCGCCGCGAAACGTCTCAATGTAATCGGTAATGAAATAGAAAGTTTTGAAAGATTGGTAAAACCACCTGGAGGATACATTCCACCAGCGGTCACACGTGTTCACGGAATTAGTACAGAAGATGTCAAAGATGAGCCGAGTATTGAAATAGTTCTGCCCGAATTTTGTAGTTTCATCCAAGATCGCATCCTAATAGGACATAATGTGGCTCGGTATGATAATCCGATTCTTGAACGTGACTTACAGGATTATCTGAAGATTAATTTAACAAACCCGTATTACGATACACTTGTTACGGCGCGCAAACTTCTTCCACGGCAGCGACGTGGAATTGATGCACTCGCTGAGAAATTTGGAATTGAACATGGACGTTTGCACAGAGCAATGGAAGATGTTGAAACCAATAGACAAATCTTTAAAGAATTGATAAGGATTGATTTACAGAAACGAGAAGTAAAATCGCTCACAGAATTTCTACCGCTCGTTGGCGTTGGTATCCTTTCCAAAACAGATGTCCCTGACAAACGAGATACTTTGACAGAAATAAGCGCATTCCTGAATGCTGCAAAGCGGTTTGTCAAAGCGCATCATTCTACTCTCCCTGACGACCTTCCCTTTGACTTCACAGAGAAAGAACAAGCTGAAGAATTCATCAATCAGTTGCAGCAATCCGATGTGCCAATTTTCCGAGAAGATACAGAATGGATAGAAGCCAGATCAAAGTTCCGAAATCTATTGTTAAAATTTGATAAAGTCAGTGATGGCAAAAGCCTTTCCGACTTCTTGGATTACCAGAAATTGCTAACCAATTTTGATGAATTGGATGACAAAACTGAGCAGATTACATTAATGACGCTGCACGCTGCGAAAGGCACAGAGTTTCCGGTAGTCATCATCATCGGTATGGAGGAGGGAAGTTTTCCAATGTGGAAACGAGACATAACACAAGAGGAGATTGAGGAGGAACGCCGTCTGTTCTATGTTGGGATGACGCGTGCACAGGATCAACTTTATCTATCTTCCACTATCTATCGTTATGGTGACCGTGAGCGTTCTGCATCTATGTTTATTTACGAGATGCCACCTGATTATATGATAAAGTGGAGTCCGCATAGCGGTTTGTAACGCTCGATTGTTAGAGACCCTTTTAAGATACCAACATGATATTTTCAGTATTTATAACCCAAGTTGCCACCTATTTCGCAAATGCTCTTGTAGGAGGGGTTTCTAACCCCGATTTAGAACAAAAAACATAAGCAGTGTTTGCTAACTTGAAATCTTGTCCGTAGCAACTTAGGTTATTTATAGTAAAATCTAAAATACCTTCACATTTTCTTAAGGTTAGCGGCGTTTGTAGTCGCGCAATTCATTGCGCCTCTTAAATTTATGGTGTGTTTGAAATTCACATAAGAACAAAACGTAAAAATAATTATGGATTTCACTATAAAAAATGCGAATAGATTGCCAAAGCCACATATTCCCCAAAACCTATATTGAAATTCTCGCGCAAAACCCGCACCCTCCACAAGTTATTCGCCACGGCAATGAGGCTATCGTTACTTATGGCGATGTCCAAAAATTTCGCCTACAAGACGAGGTTTACGACCCAAAACGTAAACTCAAGGATATGGACACAGCAGGTGTAGACATGGCACTGATCAGTACCAACATACCACCCCCATGCATGCTTTCACCTGAACTGGGGAACAAAGGTGCGCAAGCGATTAACAATGCTATTGCAGAACTTGTGGATACGCACCCACACCGATTTGCAGGATTGGCATGCCTTCCGTGGCAAAATCCTGATGAGGCAATAAAGGAGATGGATAGAGTTAAGGAGTTGGGATTTCGCGGTATAATGCTCTATTCGCATATTGGCGGTGAACCGGTTGATGCGCCACAGTTTGAACAGGTTTATACGCATGCCGAAGCACTTCTGATACCGATTGTGATGCATCCCACCGTTCCAACTTGGGGTAAGGCAATCAAAGACCACTGGATGATCGGTATGATGGGATTACAGGTAGATAATAGTTTCGCGTTGTTACGATTGATTTTGAGCGGGATTCTTGAACGTCATCCAAACTTACAACTTGTAATGCCACACGTAGGAGGCATTTTACCCTATATGAGCGGTCGTATTGACCATCAAACCGAAGTCTTGGGCAGAGCGAGGGAGCATATTACACAACCGCCGAGTGCTTATCTGCATCGTATCTATTTGGATACTGTATCGCCATCATTACAAGCACTGCACTATGCATATCAGTTTGTTGGTGAGCATCGTTTACTATTCGGCACAGACCACCCGTGGGTTGATATGCCGCGATTCGTGGATTTAATTGAAGAAATGGACATTCCCGATAGCGCCCGCGCGCGTATTTTCGGAGAAAACGCTGCAAAATTGTTTGATTTAATCTGATTATATACCAATAACCGATTCAAATGGTTCTTAAAAGTAGTAGGCACGCTCCGCGTGCCGTAACTAAACCCGAAGAGGCACAATAAATTGCGCGACTACAAACGCTGCGTATTATAATTTAAATCAACACCAAATGCGCGTTCGGCACTCAGCGCGCTACAGAGGATTACGGTAGGAAGGATGGTAATATGACACATGAATTAACTGATGCACAACGATTCTTTTTTGAAAATAATGGTTATTTAGTGTTAGATCATTTTCTTGAGCGGCCACATATCGCAGCCCTCAGAAACGCGCTTGCTGAATCTATGGAGAAACGCCGGGAATGTGAAGCAAAAGGTTTGCCGCAAACAGGAATGACACATATCCACGGAGAGAAAAGTACCCGTATTTTCTATATTCTTGGCGATCATCCATTATTCTTAGAACTGCTGGATTGGCAACCGATGCTGCCTTACGTCACAGGTTTGCTTAATGAGATGCCACACCACCACGCATCCGATGCTATAGTTGAACACGGTGCGGAACTTATGGACCGTCCGATGGGATGGCACATTGATGGACACGATAACGGCTATCGTAACTTGCGCCCGATACCATTTTTACAACTCAAAGTCGGTTACTATCTAACAGATATGACGGAAGGTGGACAAGGCAATCTATGGCTCATACCGGGCAGCCACAAATCCATGCATGACCCGAACCACGAAGACCTTCGGTATCCATATCAATACCCTGGCACGTTGGAAGTCTGTGCGCCAGCGGGAAGCGCGATTCTGTTTCATAACGCGCTTTGGCACTCCGCGGGTATCTTTACAAAGCCGGAAGGATGTCGTGAAATGCTCTATTACGCCTATGAACATCCGTGGATGATTGCTTCACAGGAGCATTGGGGATATCCGAAAGCCTTTTATAACTCACAACTCTCACCTGCACAACGGAAGTTTTTTCACGGTTTTGTCTTCGATCCACCTGAACAAAGATGGGGATAAAGCATATTGTAAAATCTAAAATTACCTTTACAGTTCTCTATAGGTTAGAGGTGCTTGTAGTCGCGCAATTCATTGTGTCTCGGACATTCTTCACCTCAGTTTGAACCTATGATCTCATTATGAAATTATATTTTTTAGAATGGTATAAGTATAACACAAGGAGAACACAATTATGCGTTTAACCGAATCTGAAGTTTCGTTTTTCAATGATAACGGGTATCTACTGTTTGAAGATGTGTTAGATGAAAACGACTTAGGTCCTGTTATTAAGGAGTACTCAGAAATAATCGCTGAACGCGCTGAAAAATTGCACAAGGAGGGAAAGGTTACCTCTACCTACGCTGATAAGCCCTTCACAGAACGTTTGCTTCATCTTGCTGCTGAAGCACCAGAGGTAACTGCAAACTTAGATATTATGCGTGCGCGCGGGGAAGCGACGTTTAACTTCCTCAAAAACCCTAAAATCCTTAACCTTGCTGAATCTTTTGTCGGTTCTGAGATAGTATGTAATCCCATCCAACACATCCGCGCGGTTTTACCAAAACGGGAGTCGCAACGCCATCCGACTCCGTGGCATCAGGACGCAGGCGTTTGTTGGCCCGATATTGATCCTTATTTTATGCTAACCATCTGGATACCAATTGTGGATGCAACGTTGAAAAATGGATGTTTGCAAGTGTTGCCCGGCAGTCATAAGATGGGGTTGTTCACGCACACTTGGAACGACGCTGGATTGGCAGTTACACCTGAACATCAACCTCCGAACCTGACACCGAAAGTGCTGCCGATTCGGGCAGGTGGCGTTATTCTATTCCACAACTATACGCTCCACAGTGCAAAACCGAATGAATCGGAAACTGTCCGATGGAGTTTCGATCTACGTTATCATGATGTTTATCAGCCAACAGGAAGACCTTACTATCCTGCGTTTTTGATGCGGAGTCGTTTACGTCCAGAAGCGTGCAATACCGATTATGAAACATGGTGTAAACGGTGGGAATTTGCTTTGGAAAATTCCAGAGGCGTGCAGGCATATCGGTGGCCCCGATAGGAAAGGAGAAAACGTGCTTGAGATTTCAGATCTGCCAACTGTCAATGCAACTTTGAATTCAATCAGTGCTATCCTGTTGGTAGTAGGTTATGTGTTAATTCGACAGCGGAAAATTGCGGCGCATAAGAAATGTATGCTCGCAGCTTTTACAGTGTCAGTACTTTTCCTTATCAGTTATGTTATCTATCATGTTAATGCGGGGTCAACCCAGTTTACACAGCAGGGTTGGGTCCGTCCTGTCTACTTTACTATTCTGATTTCGCACATCATTTTGGCGTTTGTGATAGTGCCGTTAGCGTTACGCACCCTCTACTTAGCATGGCGCGAAAAGTTTGATAAACACCGTCGCATCGCAAAAATCACCTTTCCGATCTGGCTATATGTGTCTGTTACAGGTGTACTTATTTATCTGATGCTGTATCAGATGGGTTAATTAGACATTCTAATGATTTAATCTGCGTTGTGTTGTCAGAATCGCGGATTATCGCAGATTTATCGGATGACGCGGATTTT
>JAGWBU010000061.1:43277-56757 GCA_021295735.1 Candidatus Poribacteria bacterium
AGCAATTCCCACACGCATGCGCTGGCGAGGTTTCCTAACCTCGCCAATGTAAAGGTAATTGTGAATTTTACTATAAAACGTTATAATGTCTATTGTATAGAAAAACCACTCCAATATTAGAGCGGTTTTGTGTAAGAATCAATTTCTATCTATACAGAATAGGGACGAAAACCTCGCACCATCAAACCGCGATCACTATTAGATTTCTTCGCTTCCTCTGCAGCCGCTGCACGTTTTTCTGCTTCTGCTCGATTTGTGGTTGTTGTCCCACCAACTATCACAAAGTCATCTGTCCGTCGGTAACGATTGATGAAAACCGGACGCGGTTTGTCTGACATATTTTGTTTAGAACCGTGTACCGTTTTAACATTAAAGAAGATAGAATCGCCAGCATTACCAATTACAGGGAACGCGCGCTCCCAGGGCCATTCATCTTCCTCCAAGCCAAGGTGTGAGAAAGTATCCACGTGCTTCAGTTGTCCGAGTTTATGTGATCCCGGTACAACATATAATGCACCGTTCACAAGGTCTGTATCCACAACATAGTTCAAAATACCGACGGGACCCTGATAGCGATGCTCAAAGTACGCGGAGTCTTGGTGTAGATGCTTCGGATGTCCACCAACTGGTTCTTTATAGAGGCACTGTCCATTGCCGAAAATTTCAACGTTTGGTCCTAATATCGCTTCAACGATGCTTATTGCATTTTCATCAAAAGCTGAATGGAAAAATGCTGCGCTTGTCTGATAATTCATTGCCAAAACCATGATCTGTTTATCTCGATCGTATCCTTGTGGCGCAGGAATGAAAAGCGTTCCGTTCGGTGTCCTCCACCCTTCAACAATCTGCTGTGCTTCGTCAAGCAGCGACAAAGATTCAGCAGCGGCAGCTTCAGCATCTTGGTGAATTTCCTCAACATACGGTTTCATCAGACCTCGCACGACAAGACATCCATGCTCTTCAAAGATGCTGGCAGCTTTTTCACCATCTAACGCGTCTACCGACATTTCAATATCTTCAACTGCTACCTTTTGTTGCTGATTCACGAACTATTCTCCTTAGAAGTCATTTTATACCAATTCTATGAATTATTTTCTCTTTAGAAAAGAAATGTCCGAGGCGCAATAAATTGCGCGACTACGAACGGACTATTTCTTTAAGAGAAGTTTTTTTTAGAAATGGTATTATAAGTGATCTATGAGGCACAAAAGCAGAAGTCTCAAAAGAAAGCGAACTTACGAATTAACCCCACGGTGGGCGGCGTCCTGTTAACTTTTCTAAATACGTTGCTGTTTGACGGACTTCATCTTCAAGTTTTCTTGCCGCTCTCTGTTTCTGTGCCTCTTCAGTCCTATATTGTACTCGGTAAGTTCCTTTCTCCAGTCGCCGCAAAGCAAACTCGCCAGTAACATTCTGGTTCACATACCCAAGCATATCATGCAACAACCAATAGACATCCGTTGGTGTGTATTGGAAATCACAATGTTCGGATTTTTCCTTTACTGCTTCAAGTGTTTTCTGCACAAACTCAACAACCTCAGCAAGTGTATAGGATTTATCTTTATCCAAATTAATATGATTCATTTTAATACCTCATAATTTGATGGTAGGCATCCGAGCAGGTTGTGCTTCAAAAGATTGTCTCTTTTCCGCCCCGTTGCGCACCTGAATTAACTGTGAAGCGATGCTTACCGCTATCTCTGGCACAGTTTTGGAATTAATGTCCAGCCCAATCGGTGCATAAACTCGCTGCAGTTTTTCAATCGGTATACCAACCTCCAACAGATCATCGAAAATCAATTTTATTTTCCTACGGCTACCGATCAATCCAATGTATTGTGCATCCGACTCAACAACGCTATGGAGTGCAGACTCATCGTGCTGATGCCCGCGTGTTACAATCACCACATAAGTTAAATGGTTAATTGGATATTTTCGGAGTTCCTCCGCAATGTCTCCGATGATAATTTCGTCTGCCTCAGGTAACCGCTCAGTTGAAGCAAAATCTGTCCGGTCATCAATGATTGTTATATCAAAATCTAACCAACTTCCGAGATGGCAGAGTGCCTGACCGACGTGTCCTGCACCTGCAATAAGTAGAGTCGGTCTTGGCTGAAGCGGTTCAAGGAAGATTGACGTAGTTTCGGTCTGTTGGAACATGCCTGCACGGTTTTCTTCAAGAATAGTAGAGATTTGGTTCTCCACATCCGCTTCTAAATCCGAATTGCCTAATGTGCCGATCCGTTCACCATTCGTCGCAAAGACCATCTTCATGCCAACATCTACACTTTGCTGCTCACTTTCCACAACGGTCGCAAAAATAAGAGGCACCTTTTCTGCGTTCAGTTCCTGTAAGCGAATGAACATCTCCGCTTCAACACGCGTTTGTGGCAAATCTATGAAGATTTTCATATTTCCACCGCAGATAAGACCATCGTCCCAGCCGTAATCACTATCCAATTGAAACTGGAGCAACCGAGGCGTACCACCTTGCATTAGCCCAATGGCTTGTCGGCGCGCTTCAGCTTCTACACAACCACCACCGAGCGTACCGATATTACGCAAATTCGGAAGGATCAACAGTTTTGCCCCCGGTTTTTGCGGTGTTGAACCTTTGGTTTCAACAACAGTGCAGTAGGCACCGACTTGATCCGCTTCAATTAATTCTGGGATTTTTTGATATATTTCTCTCATTTGCTATATTTTTAACTCGGACCTAATACCAAATTAACGAGAATTGTATTGTTTTCACTGCCGATGGTAAGGGCGGGCACAGAGACCCGCCCCTACGATTTTAGGTAGAACGTAAGCGAAACCCAATCAACGCTGTGAATGCGCTTTTCGCATTCAGCGGCATGTGCGGACTACCTTTAAGCGCATATTTAACATCGGAATTATTTATGCACACTCCTCAGTTATTTGTCACTGTTTTCTGTAATATGGAATTGTAAAGTTCATAATCAGTTTTTAGGAACAGCAAAATCGTTGGGTGCTTCCCAAACTCTTTCTCCATCTATAATCGCATCCATTAAGTTGTAATATGCGTTTGTGGCTGCGTCTTCATTGATGTAAGTTTTGATATGTATAAGTTTGTCTTTTGTATCCATTGTTGGCATTACAACAGCAAGACTATAATGTTCTGTGTTTGAAATAGGCACGACAAGTATATCCCGTACAAATTCGATATTAATTGCACCTATAACTGAGCCAAAACGTTTCTCACCGATGTTAGATATGATCATTTTAATTTCAACCTATCTCATAAATAACTTGTAGGGCGGAATCAACGCTGAATACGCGTCCGATATTCAGCGGGCTCCTGTGCCTCGCCACGTTTAGGTCCGGAACAACGGACAAGCACAGAAACCCGCCCCTACAATAAGAGGTGTGAGACTTTGACAAACTTCACACATTCGATGTATGTTTAATGTTAAAAACGCCTCTTCAACTAAAGTTTTGCGCTGCTGCACTTTGTGCAACCAGTTGCTTAAATTGATCGCGTTGTGGATTTGTCAAATCTAATGGAATAATCTGTTCTATGCCGTCACTACCAATTTTTGATGGAACATTCAAGAAAACCGATGTCGTGTCCGTTGAAATCCGTGTACCAACACTCATAACCCGCTTCTTATCAAGACTGATTGCTGACAGCACTTGAAGAATGTGGCTTGCCAAAGTATATTCACTCGCTGAAGTATATGGGCAACGTTCAGTAACAACTGCCGATAGATTTTGGATGTCGGATTCATCCATCAATTGTTTTAGCGGAACACCATTCACCCTGCAATACTGCGATAATGGATACGTCACTTCGTCATTTCCGATTGCCAATGCGGACACATCCTTTACTGAGAGTCCAAGCCGAATTGCTATTTCCGATTTTAGATGTGCTGTGGAAACACCATTTGCAATACCGATTATGTTGTTTGTCCTGTGGGTCTGATGTATCCATGCCGAGATATAGTTCGCAAAAGGCATCGCAACCAGTACTTTAGCATTTTGCGTATGCTCCAGTACCTTCGGCACGATCTGACGAGTTATTGAAAGATTAGTTGTTTTCAATGCTTGTGCCGAGTGAAAACCGAAAGAAACGGCTGCGGGCAACAGAACAACCACGTCAGAATCGGATAGTTCTTCACCAGAACTTGTTAAAGAAACGGCAGTATCACTGGCACTCATAGCAGTTGCGAACGTAATATCTTCTATACTATCGGCTATTGGACGTGAATTTCTTGGACTACGGTTTCCATATTTGCCACCGGATTGCGTATTTGTAAAAAAAACAACTTCCTGCGCTAACTCAGAATGACAAATACCCCAAGCAACTGAAAGTGTCAACTGACCAGATCCTAATAATGCGATTTTCATGCCATTTGTTCCTATAAACTATAGTTTGGACAATTTTTTCAAATATGAGTTGATATAAGAAATTGGTTCACGACCTATGTTGCTAAATCAACACACGATAGACAAAATGGAACCCTCTTTGCTCCAGCGGAGCAATATGTTTATAGCCACATTATGAACGGACATATCCGCTCCAGCGGAGCGGCATGTGATTTCCGACACATAGCACTCCGCTGGAGTGCAAGAATATGTACATACCGTTTTCTATAAACATAGCACTCCGCTGGAGTGCGGCATTTCACGTTGTTCCACTGATATACGAAACTGGTAGAAAAATAGATTTTCTGTTGAAACTCAACTTCCACGAGACAAGAATTGTCTAACTATACTCCTATAAAAGACTCTCAACAATTTCTTGAAATCGTGATTCAAGGTTTTCACGCTCAACGTTCATCTTAGAGTCGGCTTTCAGTTTAGTCTGTAGCAATTCATCGTAGCGTTCAACGTATTCCATCAAGGTTTCTACCTCTTTCTCGTAACATATTGCTGAAGTTAAAACCTTTTCCTTAACGACAACCGGAAGTTCCTCAGACGTAATCTGCGTTAATTCCCAACGCCACACTTTTTCAGAAATATAGGTAATAAATTGGTCTAAAACTTCCCCTTCATAACTACTGTTTTGGAGTTCTTTGACCTCTTGAATTAGTCCTAATACCTGATTAAAAAGGGAGTCGGACAAAATATCGCGTAATTCCATCAAAATACGTCCCGTAGTTGAAATTGGCAACTTATTTTGAAGCAGGAACATTCGGAGATTTGGATAATCCTCCAACGTCTTGATTTCGGTGAGCCACGTTTCACCTATTGAAGGAAGTTCACTTAAATCGAAACTCAATATCTGTTGTTTCCGAATTTCTTCAAGTTCAGCGGCACTTTTACTAAGTCCCGCGTTAGCGAGCGTACTTATAACCTCTGATTCTCCATAAGGTTTCAAAAACGCAATCATTTCACTGACTTTTGTCTGTTCTGCTTGAATCGCCTCAAAAGTAGGGTTACCGTTATTGCGTGCTTGAACAGCGTTCCGTTTTTTGCCTTTTCGTGTTAGGCTTGTCAGACGGGTGACACGTTTGGCTAACGTTTCATCGTATCGAACCAATTCTTGGCGGAGTAGAGATAGTGTAACATCTCCATGAATAGCGAGTTTCTCGGATGTTGTTATGTCGCGCAGGCTGTGTCCTGTTTTTGCAACAAGTGCGCGATTGAGGTTGCGTTCTAAAACTTTTCGATCCTTCTCGTTCTCAACTACAAGTTGACTTTCCAATGTAAGGTTCATTAATCGCTTCGTCTGGTCTGGCACACTGAGATTGATGTCACAGATAGGTTTGAAATCTCCTAAGAGTTTCTCACGATATTTTCCATTAAGGACCAATGTCCACAACGTATTGTAATACGTTTGGAGTTTATCAGTTTCTCGTGGTGCCTGCTCAATCCATCGCTTTATGGTTGGCAAATGGTCTTTCACATGGGTTAGGAGTTCTTCAAACTCAGCGTCTGCAACCTCAAATCCTGGAAATTTTGGTTGCGTTTGCCGGTTCGTCCGGTTATTCCGCTGAGCCGTTGCGGGTTTCGTGGCTAACAGAATATTCTCAAGCGGCTGGATAACCTTTTCAAAATCCTGGTTATGTTGACTTGTAAAATTAGCGATTTCAAGAAGCGTTAGCCAGACGTTCCGCATCCTTTCAATTTGCATTGGATGCAAAGTGGATCGAAGACCGATACGAGTCATCTTCTCACGCACAGTACCAGATGTCCATTCAGGTAGATAGATTTCGTCTAACAGTACGTCACCTTCAAAAATTTTTGCTTCAACTGGAACGACAAGCTCTGTTGCGATGAAATCAGTTTCAAAAACGAGGTCGTGGAAAAGTGCTGCTGCCTTATCTAATACTTGATTAGTTAAGGTGTAACTTGATTGAATCATGTGGTTGAGCGTAAACTGTTGGTTATCTTGTAGCTGCCAAAACTCAATCATCGGATCAATACTTTCGCTAAATATCTTCGTCGTTGTCTTTGTTGCTTCCTCCTCAAAATGTTCGCCAAGATAGTCCGCGTAAAAATCAGAAAATGTACCTATCGTATTACGCAATTCACCAATGACGAGGTCATCCCACACTTTATTATGAATTCGTTGTCCACGATTTAGCATTAGTGCTTTAAGTCGGCTCTCAACACCTTGTTGGAATTGCGTCATCAACTGGTATGCATGTTGGCTTGCTTTGACCATATAGTCTTCAATTTTTGAAGAACTATTAGTTATCGCTTCCTCAATTTCTTTAGGCGGCGCGTTGAATGCTATTGGCACAAGTCTTAGCGTTTTGGGTTCAAGTGGATCGTAAACTGCGGCTGTTGACAATACTCGTACAGGTGGTGAGGTTTCTGAATCATCGTCCTCCAGAAAACGTTCATGCAGCGTTAAGCTGTATCCTAAGTCAACGAGATCAGGATAGTTTTTAATATGAGTGCGCAGCACTACCAAAACCGTGTCGTCCCCTTCTTTCTCAACCTCTGTAAGCACAACATCTTCGTTGAGATGTACTCTGTGGATATGGGTTTGCTCAGGAATAACGACTTTTGCGGAAGGGCGTTCGGTGTCTGCTGTCTTCGCAAGAACAAAACCACCTGTTTTGATGGTACTCGGTACTATCAAACGGGATTGTAAAACTTCTTCAGCCAGTTCAGAGAGTGTAAGGGATTTTCCTAAGTGTTGGATGGTAATGTTAGCAAGAACACCGTCAGCGAAATCGGTAATCTGGCGCGTATTGCGTTCTAACTCTTGTACACTTTTGTGAACGCGATCATAATCGTCAAGTGCGGAAGCTTGTACCTTTGCTTCGTCAATCCAGGATACCCAAGCCCCTGGACGCTGCTTCATTTTTAAAGTGAGTTCTCCATCTTCGGAGTCAAAACCGGGAAGAATTTGACTCTCGGATGTTACCTTTGGTGTCCAAACAATCAAATGTTTATTGTTCTTGCCACCGAGCCCGATTCCAAAAGTGTCTCCCCAACTCATCCGTCCCTCAACACTGGCTTTGATTTTTTCTGTTAATGTAAAAAGTAAGTCAGAGTGAAAATTTAGCGATATACCTTGCATTGTATCAATTAGTATGTGTCCTCCAATTATTCAGTAGCTGGGATACTCAAAATTCTTTCCGTGTTCAATAATTCTTGCTTAATCTCAAGTCCCCACACATCCCAACCTTTAACTTTCTTGCGTGCGAAAAGTTCCAGTTTGCTCTGTTCAGGAAACATCTCTTGAATACGACGTCGCACCTCATCCGGTTTTTCCGAATGTCGTGCCCGCTTCGATTGGACAAGCTGCCGAATATTTCGCATACCTCGTGGTTGTGGAATTGTACCGCGTTTAAAAACGAGACACAATTCGCACTGGCTCATCGTATAGAATCCTGGATTAACTCGGCACTTATCCCAAACAAACGCCACTGTTGCCCAGTTAAATCCCCAGGCTTTTCCTAACAAAATTGCTTGGTCAAGGTGCGGCGATGAACTCCACATAAACAACAGGCAATTTTTAGCAGATATAGCCGCAATATTCCATTGTGCCATTTCTGATACAGAGATGGTCGGATAATGTCTAATCGCTCCACCACTTTCTTTGCCTCCAGAACCTGTATGCTGGAGTTGACCTTTGTAATCCCAAGGTGGGTCCGCGTAGAGAATTTGATATTGCTTATTCGGAAACGGGGGGTGTGAAATCATAGTCCGTTTACAGACAGCACCTTACTTTCTAAAACAGTGGCGCCGACTGTATTACAAGCGCTAAGCATTATGCTTACATAGTTCTTACTGTGCTTCAACGCTAAGTCCTTCTTGAACGATGTCATTGTTTGCAACCAACATATCACGGTTAAAGATGAAATCACTACGCGCACTTCCGAGTTTTTCACCTTCTTCCTGACGTTCACGGAAATATTGTGGCAGCGTTAATCCTGTCATGCGAATAGCGTCTTCAGGACACGCTTCAACACAATAACCACAGAATATACAACGCAGCATGTTTATCTCAAAAACATCCGGATATTTTTCACGTTGGTACCCCTCTTTGGTTGTCCAACCTTCCGGTGCAGGTGCAGCTTGTATCGTAATGCAATCTGCGGGACAAGCGGTTGCACATAAAAAACAGGCAACACACTTAATTTCATCTTTGTCAGTTGTCGTTAGTTTATGAACCCCTCGATACCGATCATTCCTTTCATTTACGCTTCGCGGATCCTCAGGGTACTGAATTGTTAGTTTCTTCTTAGGGATGTGTTTTAACGTTGTAAACATCCCCTTAATCAACGCTGGGATATAGAGTCTATCCCAAAACGACATCTCTTCGTTAACTTTCATAAGCGGAATTCCTTTCTGAATTATAGTGAACTTTGAAATTATTGGGACACTTTGCTAAACTTGTCTTGGAAAGATAATGGACAATAGAAGTGTCCCATTAATCGTTTTACTATATAACCTAAGTTGCTACGGACAAGATTTCAAGTTAGCAAACACTGCTTTTTACTGAAAAAACAAGGCTTTTTCTCTGATTCTTATGTTTTTTGTTCTAAATCGGGGTTAGAAACCCCTCCTACAAGAGCATTTGCGAAATAGGTGGCAACTTGATCTTCATCTAAGGATTTGCACCTTTTGTAGTCGCGCAATTCATTGCGCCTCCTATATCCTATGATCTATACGTTTTTCGTACAAGCAAACATTATGTATTTAGATTTGCGACTGTGTAATTTGGGGCTTCCTCGGTAATATCAATATCGTGGGGATGACTTTCTCGGTAACCGCTGCTTGACATCCGAACAAATTGGACATCTCTGCGTAACGACTCAATATCAGGCGTGCCGCAATATCCCATGGCAGATCGGATCCCACCCACTAACTGATAAACATAGTTACTCAGTTTGCCTTTATGGGGAACTCTGCCTTCAATACCGCGAGGTACTAATTTCGCCATTTCTTCATCACTCGTTTGCTCTCCGAGTTCAATGTTTCGTTTTCGCAACGCCCCCAATGAACCCATCCCGCGGTGAATCTTATAAGTTCTGCCCTGATAGATGACTGTAGACCCCGGACTTTCGTCCGTGCCAGCAAGTAGACTACCAATCATCACGGAACTTGCCCCTGCACCGATGGCTTTCGCAATATCACCAGAATAACGGATACCGCCATCGGCAATAATCGGCACACCTGCTTTATCTGCTTCCTGTGCGCAATCGTAAATCGCAGTGATTTGTGGAATACTGACACCCGCTACAACGCGCGTTGTGCAAATAGAACCTGGACCGACGCCAACCTTCACAGCATCAGCACCAGCGTCAATCAAACTTCGCGTCGCTTCAGGCGTAACAACATTTCCAGCAACAAGTTCAACATCCGGGAATTCTGATTTAATGTACTCTGTTGACCGAACTACATTTTTGGAATGACCATGCGCGGTGTCTAACACAAGTACGTCTACTTCTGCTTTCACCAACATTTCAACGTTTTCCAAAGAGGTTGATGGCACAATCGCTGCACCAACCCGTAACCTGCCAGTTTCATCTTTACAGGAGTGCGGAAACATCTGCACTTTATCTATATCTTTTATTGTGATCAATCCACATAGCCGGGATTCACTATCAATGATAGGTAATTTTTCCTTCCTATGCTTGTGAAGCACCTGTTTCGCGTTTTCAAGTGTAACGCCTGGGGATGCGGTAATCAATTTGTCAGCTGGTGTCATCCGAGCGGTTACAGGAATATCCAGATTGTCTTCATACTTGAGATCCCGGTTGGTAATCAAACCGACAAGGTAACCGTCTTCGGTTACAATAGGCACACCGCCGATGCGGTAACGCGCTGTTATTTCAAGCGCATCACGGATCGTTTTATCAGCTGTTAACGTAATCGGATCGCTTATCATCCCACTTTCAGAACGTTTCACCTGATCAACTTCAGATACTTGCTCTTCAATAGAACAGTTGTAGTGAATTATTCCGATACCACCCTCCCGCGCAATTGCAATAGCAAGGGTAGATTCAGTGACGGTATCCATCGGGGCACTGCAGATAGGAATATTAAGCCGAAGATTCCGCGTCAACTGCGTGCTTGTATCAACGTCATCCGGCAGCACACTCGATTCCGCAGGAATGAGCAAAACATCGTCGAAAGTTAACCCTTCTTTTTCAAACTTCGGGGGGAAGTCATCGGAAATTTTGGTGTCCATCGGAATCATCTCCTTTAAGGCAGATTGAGGTGGGTAAGAAGATTTACTAATGTTCCCTAAAAAACACGTCTCGCCAATTGTAATGTATTATAGCATATTCTCTCTTTCATGTCAAAATATTTTTAGCATTTTTATAAAACAAATGGCACTATCAACATTGTAAAAAAAGACTAAAATTATATCAACAGATTTTTACTTAATAAATTCCGTAACTGTGCTAAAATATCTGAAACCATTAAAAAAAGGAGTTTTTAAATGGGTAACCTAAACGTTGGAATTGTCGGTCTCGGTTGGGTCGCAGGCGCGCATATTGAAGCCTTTAAAGCAGTCACTGGATCAGATGTCACCGCTATCTGTTCACGTCGTGAACATGATGAATCTGTTTTGGCGGATACCTATGGAACACCGCTTAAGGCATACACTGACTATGAAAAGATGCTCGCTGACCCAGATATTCATATCATAGATATTTGCACACCACATCCTTTTCACGCGGAACAAGCAATCGCTGCAGCGAAAGCAGGAAAACATCTCATCATAGAAAAACCGATCTGCCTGACTTACGAAGATGCCTTAGCTATCCGTGATGCCGTAAAAACCACTGGCGTCAACGTATGTGTCTGTTTTGAGTGCCGCTACAGTGCTCATTTTACAATGATCCGCTCTGTAATTGACAACGGATTGCTCGGAGAACTTCATTATGCAGAGGTGGATTATTATCACGGCATCGGACCTTGGTACGGGCAATATGAATGGAACATCAAAAAGAACTTTGGCGGTAGCACTTTACTCACTGCGGGATGCCATGCACTTGACGCACTTCTATTTTTTATGGATGGCAATGTTGAGGAGGTCACCAGCTATCACACCCAATCCAGTGGTGAAGCATTCCAACCTTACGAATATAAAACAACCAGTGTAAGCCTTCTTAAGTTTGAAGGAGGACAGAAAATCGGCAAGGTCACCTCTTGTGTAGATTGTTTGCAGCCCTACTATTTCCACATTCACCTTGTTGGAAGTGAAGGGAGTCTGCTTGACAATCGTATCTATTCAGCCAAAATTAAAGGCATGGACAAAAGCAAATGGAGCAATCTTGAAACTTCGCTCATCGACTCTGGTGATGTAAGTGACCATCCGTATGAACCGCAGTTCCAAGCATTCATAGATAGCATTGGACGAAACGAACCGATGCCGCTGACCGATTTTGATACTGCCTTTGAAACGCACCGTATTGTCTTTGCTGCTGACCAATCAGCAGAAGATGGGGGACGGACTGTTAAGTTGTCTGAACTTGCGATGTAAAAGTTATCATACGAGAAATGCGTACCGAGAAGATAATTGCTTAGGCAGGCGAAAACCATCTTCAATTCTTTGCGACTTTTCGTTTTAACATTTTTACACTGTGCTTTTTAATATCCTTTTTTTATTAAGACTTACGCAATTTGTGTGAGTTTTTTAATATGTAGTGTTCTGTCCAGTTTCAAATTGGGATTATCTGCTTTGTTCTGTAGGGACGAGGTGACCTCGCCCCTACCACGAACGGGCACTAAAATTCAAAGTTGACACAGCAGAAGGTTCAATTTTGTTGTGATTCTCTATCTTCTGCGTAAGTCCTGTTTATAATAAAAACGTCGGGCGATAAGTGTTGCCCGACGTTTAGCAGGAGTAGTGGATCCTGGTTTAAAATGAAGAAACCTAGACATTATTAACCACAGACATCATCGAATACACCATACTCATCCCATGTCCACCAGCAAAAACATTTATCAGAGTCTTCGCCGCCGGGTCCAGTAAGTCTGCCTTCTGACGAAGCGTCGTTTGTACTTCCAGGAAACCAATCTATATCGGCTAACTCGTCTTGGTGTCCTATCTTATTAACTTTTCTTCTTTCTCCAATATTAACACCTAGCCTTCCCAAATTAAAACCCCACTGTCCGCTCCAACCTTCAGTAATTGATATAGCGATTCTGCCAGTTTGTTTGTCTTTATCACCTACCCAAACCATTCCTGGTCCAATGTATAAATCGCCGGGTTCTCCGTACTGAAGACTATCCAGATCAACTCTTACGTTTGCTAATACAAATGCATAACTACAATGCGCTTTGGTAGACACTACAGGTCTAGCATTAGAATTGCAAATATCGCATTGAATCCACAAATCATTGCTTCCCGTCTCTTCATTATACCCCCATTGGCCACTCCCATCGCAATTGGGATCCTCACATATATGGCCTGAGGAGTGGTCGCCATAGATGTTAATCTGTAAAACTGTTACTACTAAGAGTACTACCACTAATGGTAACATGGTTAATTTGTAGAGCGTTTTGCCCTTTAAGAAACCTCTAATTGAAATCATTTGATTCTCCTTGTTTTGTAAAATGTATGCGATATCTAATCACATTTGGATTAGATTCGATTTACAAGAGAACAGTTCTCTTACGTTTACCGAACGATTTGTGTTCGTTCGGGGTCTGCGACTGTCACAGAAACCTCTTTGTTTGAAAGATTCTCCTGTGGTTTTTCGTTGAGCCATTGACGCATCATTTTGTGCATGCGTGTCTTTTTCTTATCACAACAGGCACAGGATTTCTTCTTTAACGCTTGTTTAGACTTCGCCGTATATGCCGCCGATTGTTGAGGTGTGTCTACCCGTGCTGTGCCGTTTGTGTAGCTGACACAGTATACAAGGATTCCTATAACGGCCAGGATGGCGATACCGTATAAGATGTTAATGTTTTTCATGAAGTTAATCCTTCCGTGAGTCATCAGCGTTTGAGGGTTGTGAACGTTTTGGCGGCACCCTTTGCGGATTTCTACGGAAATACTCAGCGAGTTCTGGATCAGCCTTTGCGAGTCTCCGCA
>JAGWBU010000061.1:56815-62906 GCA_021295735.1 Candidatus Poribacteria bacterium
GTGCGTCTTCAAGACTTTGCTCAGTTGGAAGTCCGGGTAGCAATTGTTGGCGTAGCTGTTTTTCAAGTTCGGCAGCAATATCTGTATCGGACATAGTTGCGAATTTTTCAAGTTGTCGGACTTCCTGTATGAACTGTTCAAATCCTGGTTGTCGTGCGGCTTCTGCCGCTTGTCGTTCGAATTCTTCTCTTGCGCGCTGTTTTCGAGAATCCAATTCAGTATCTGTATTTTCTGATGGCAGAAATCTTTCTAAGTCCTCTGAATCTGGTATAGTCGCCTCCTTGTCCCACCATTCTGCAGGAGGGGGCTTTTCACCTTCTGCCATCATCTTTCGGACCTCTTCGCGAGTCATAGGTTCAGGTTTCTCTTCAAGACGATTGCCTTCACTATCAACATAGACGATGTCGATTCCTTCTGGATCAACACCTCTAAAAACAAGATTGAACTTTTGTTCTTGAGTGAGGGATGTCCCTCTAAAAGTCGCACCAGTTGCTCTTCTAGTTACATAGGTTATTTTTCTATTATGATAGAAAGGAAGAAAGTTCTTATCGTCTCCGATAGTTATACCCCCACGGATGTTCGGATCTGCGTTCATAGTTTGCAATAATCGCTGCGCTTCCGCAATGGCACTATCAATATATGCAGATTTAAATACCTCCCAATTATCATTAGCAATCCCGAAAGAACTTGCTACCAATTCTCGCGTATCAACGTCGTTTTCACTTGCAATTAACTCACCCCGGATGGTCATATATGCTGAATATTCTGCGCGATTTTCTATGTGAACGCCTTTATTGAGAAGCATTTGCAGCCACTGTTCAGGTGGGTATCTGTCATCAAAGCGGCGAGTGCGTTTCCCATAAGAACCATGAAATTCTGCCATCAAAGCCTCAACGGTTTGTGGTCCGGTGTATTTTTTATTAGATGTTGGCGTAAATTCTAAGGGTGTTGGCATGGCATAGTCTAATGGCGGTGGGATGCCGAAATGCTTTTTTAGTTGATCAAGTTGTGCCGTGAGTTTTGAGACAATTTCCTTGTAAGCATCATCATAGGTTATCTCACCCGCGGAGGCCTTTACAAAATTTTTGGCAGATATATCGGCTTGTTTCAGGATCCATTCACTCCAAGGATCGGTTTCAGTGAATTGCGAAGAGAAATCACCTTCTGGCAACTGGATTGTGGAGGCCTCTTGAGGATTTTCGTTCGTTACAGAATTCTCTGATTTCGGCTGAAGGAAAAAATAGGCCACTAAGATAAGAACTAAACATCCTATCAATCCAACGAGAAAAAGTTTGTTAGAAAATATATTGTGTTTCATTTCGTTATCTCCTTGTTTAAGATTCCTCAGGTTAGAATGCTAATGTATAAGCCACATGTTAACACGCCTTCGGTTTAAGATAACAGTTTTTCTGTGTCTTGTGTTTCTGGATACAAAAACCCACCTGCAACAAAAAAGAGCCCAAACGAAGCGCACGCAAAAAGGCAGCGCGATGGTGAAGACTCCAAATATAGATTTAGGGGACAACGAATGAAAATAAACATATCTATGTACTGTGCTGTGATAATTAACTTAGATGATAAACACCTTGTACGTCTATTCTTTAATAACAACCTGCTTCTCATTTTCGTTCCCCATAATGAAAAATAAATCCACCTGATATGTAGTATACCATGATTCATGAACGATGTCAAATTTTTTTTTAGAAAATTGTAAGTACTATGATTGCGCTTTATGCCATTCCTGAACCGCTTTTGGAATTTCTTGCAGGTTTTCGATTGTTGTTTGGAGGGGAATTGCACACTCAGGACCAATCAACGGGACACCTGCCTCAAGGTTTTTTACCACTTCTGCTTTAACATCTTCCGGTTCTTTAGCGAAGAGTGTTTCAGGATTGTTGATATTACCAACCAGCGCGATACGCTTCTGTACAATATCCATCGATTCTTGCGGTTCATTTTTGGAGTCGTAATGGAAGGCTGCCATGCCAGTTTGCGCGATGTACTCCATCCGGTCTACAGTGCGTCCGCAAATATGTAGGATAAGAGGAATAGGAATCCGTTCCACAAATTCAATATGCAGGTCGCGAAGATAACGTTGGTAGTACTCACCGCTTACGAGGTCGCCCGTTGCATGGTCGGGCAGTGTGAGTGCATCCGCCCCTGCTTCTATTTGTGCAATACCGAATTGCACGGTGGCTTCCTTCATTCGATCTAAAGCAAGTTTTGTTTTTCCCGGATCATCAAGCGACAATAATAGAAAAGGTTCAACACCGAAGCAGTGGTACCCAAGCGACCAGGGTCCCATCGTCTTTCCGATTACAGCGACTTCGTCACCATATTCTTTCTTCAGAATCTTAATGGCTTCAAGCACACATTGGGTATCGGGATGCGTTAAGAAATCGCTGGGAATAGTAATGTCGTCAACGTCTTCCCAGATTGGCTCACGCATTTTGACGGTCGGCCAGTTATCTTTCTGCTCCCACTGGATTTTGCAGCCGAGTGCACTTGATTCTTGGATGATCGTGAACACTGGCATAATCGTGTCAAATCCGAGTTCGGTATAGCCAGTCGCAGCAAGTCTCGCCATCAGTTCTGGTTCACGATTTGCCTGCGGAAAGGGTGCGTCTACCAAGTCCATCAATTCGACGGTGGCAACAGAGGTAGGATTGCAAATAGGGGTGCGGTCAGTGGGTTCGTTTCGGAGGGCGGCGAGAACACGTTCGCGTCCGGACATCGGTTTAACAACCTGGTTTTTTTTATTTTGCACTATGGATTACCTCATGTTTGCTGACTTGGTGCAGATAACACACCGCGCGCAGCACCCGCTTCTTCTTCACGCATGATAACTCGGACATTTGGCGCACGGACTAATAACAGACCGACAAGGGCGTCGTGCGACTGCCCACATGGGAAGGCGACAGAATCATCTTCATCTTCCTGAGCAGCTTCCATTTCACCCAATTTGATTAAACCCCCAGCAATCGCAGAAACTCGCCGTTCAACTCTACGACCTTCACCATTTGAATTAACACGGTAGGTACCGTTTCCTACAGAATCGACGGTAATGGTTAACTTAGATTTTTTATCCAGCGTCCTCAACGGGCGTGGTTCGGCAGATGTGTTTGAGGGAAGTTTGCATGCCTCTAAAAATACACGCCGACATGCTGCTTCATGTTTTTCACCACAAGAGAAATAGAGCATTCCATCCGAAGTTTCCAGCATGCCACCTAATATTTTCATTGACTGCACGACATCTTCAATTCGCGTAGCAGCACCTTCAATACGACTGTAGGTATGCACACGGAAAACAGCGCGCTCACCGTGTTTTTGGCGGTAGAGTGCTATCGTAATATCGTTGAAATGCGGATCTATCGGGACGAGTTCGATTCGCCTACCGATGTTAACAACAGATGCCATGACGTTCCTTGAATAAACAATTTGCGAGCGATAAAACTACCACCGTCCACCGTAGCTTTTATAAATGTAGCCGTAAGCTTTTTCTGAAACACGACGCAGGATATTCGCCCGCTGACCAACCCAAGCACCGAAGGAGATACGCCGTCTTCGTGTGCTTGTTTTGCTTTTATCTTCTATCAGTCCAGTAAAGACATAAGGGCGAAGTTTTCCCTGCGGGTCACGCATGACTAAAATTCCGCTATCTCCTATCAGTCCGTAAACAGTCCCAGTTTTATTGTAAACCTTTACCGATGCAGGTATACGGGTTTTTTTGTATATATAATCTCCGTTCTGAAGTTCAAGGTAATACTTCATTTTAGTGGAGTGTGGAAGGTTATCATGCCATAATTGCACATAGAATTTGTTCAGATCATGTGCGCTCGTCAGATTACGATAAGTGCGCCCATTTGAGGGAATATATTCAACAATTTTAGTCTGTTCGAAGTAAGGATAGTTGGCTTTCAATCGACGATTTACAGCATACGGTCCCCCTATCAAGCGAATAAAATAGTTAGTTGAAGTATTTGAGCTGGCTTGAATCATCCGCTTTAAATGATAACGATTTTTATCTGTATGCAGTAAGCGTTTCTGCTTCACTTCGTGAAAATATGCGAGCATGACAAAGTTTTTTATTAATGAGGCAGCCATTCTTGGCGTATCTTCGTTGATAGAAACCAATTTCTTTCCCGTTGAGATATCGTAAACAACAAAACTGGTTCTATCAGTTGAAGCCAAAGGTCCTTTACGACGGAATTGTTTGACAAAGCCGTCAATATTTTGTTCAAGTGGAGAATCTATTGAAGGATCGTAAGCAGCTGCATAAATTACTGTGGCTCCGCAGAGTAAGACGGCAAATCCACAGCAAACCGATAATTTGAAGAGATTGTTAAGATATGCTTTCATTAGTATTTGTCTTCCTCTTTTTATATAAAATGTCCCCGATAAATGTGGGGTATAATAACTTTTGAAGTATTGTCGTGATGCTGTTGACCTGAAACCTTTTTATTTTATAGGTAACCGGTAACAGGCTGCTTCTCGACTGTTACGAACGAGCAGGTAATTACCAACGAGTGCCGGGTTATTCCATGTCTGTCCTTCTAACGCGGGGAATCGCGCAAGTTCTTTATGTGCCTCTGGATTCGGTTCTAAAAGAATAATGTCACCAGATTCAGTAAGCACCAACAAGACATCTGATATTAAAATTGTCTGTCCGTGACCATAACGACCGCGTTTCCACTGACGCGTCCCATCTGCAGGGTTGATGCAAGCGAATATTCCATCATCAAGACCGTATAAATAGCCTTCGTAATAAATTATCGTAGTGAATTTGGCTTTGAAGTATGTAGTTTCCCATAGCAAATTAACGTTGAATTCTTGTGATGGGTTACTTCTTGAAATCTGAAATAATTTAGCACCGATACCGTAAGCGGTAGAAACGAGCAGTTTATTTCCCGGAAGCGGGGTCGGTTGTGCAGCACATTCTACGGCTGGCCACGGCTGTTTCCATAGGAGTTCGCCGGTAGCAGGTTCATGAGATGTGACAAGACCGTTGTTAAATAACACAACCTGCTCAGTCCCTGCCAAGGTTAGAAGTACGGGAGAACTGTATCCGCTACGATGTCTATGTCCTGTCCATGCAATATCGCCAGTATCTTTGTGATAAGCTACCGCGCCACCAGCACTCACAATAACGAGTTCATCAAGCACAAGCGGTGAAATACTCACGCCCCAAGGCGGCGCGTTTGCTCCGCTTTCCTCAAAGATATTTGTTGACCAAATCTGTTTACCTGTTTCAAAATCCAAACAGTTTAGGATGCCTGTGCCTCCGACAGTATAGACAAGGTCACCGTCAATAGTTGGTGTTGCCCGTGGACCGAGTTGACCAAGTGCCGTATAATACCTTGCCCTATCTCTGTGTGTCCACTTTTCTTTGCCGTTGTGTAAGTCATAGCAGACAACCTTTTCCCATTCGTCTTCTTGTTCCTGTGTAATCGCAGCGTTGTCTACAACAGCAAAACCTGACCATCCAGCACCAATAGGTTGTTTCCACACTAATTCTGGCGGATTATTCTTCCAATCCGTGTTGAGTTTTATACTGGTGATTATAGCATTCCTGTCCGGTCCGAGGAACTGTGGAAAATCCGTTTGAAGTTCTGCAGCTGGTGTGGTCTGCACCTCGGCTAATGCCACATAACTCTCAGGTTCCGCCCGCCACCGCCACTCAAATTTCGGGGCAAGGTCACCACTGAACCCATCAAATCGGAATAGGGTTACAAACGCAGCGATGCACAAAAGGATGACACCAAAAGATAAGAATTTAACTCGCCATGCCAAGCGGGAAAGGCATAACAACCATACTAGACTAAGAAAAACCGTTATGATGAGTAGTAAAACCGTTAGTGCCACTTTGTCTTGGCGATGACCCGCATCCAATGACCACACTAATCCGAACGCTAAAACGGTGAGAATAACGATGATGAATAGGGGCCACAAACGGATGCTTTTTTTGTTTGATGTCATAAAATAGAAAACTTATCTATGTGTTCAATTTATTTAAACGACTTGTGCCAGTTAACATTTTGTTTTGTTGGTTTTCACATATATTTGCATTTGTGCTATAAACATATCGTCCCTA
>JAGWBU010000061.1:62924-63330 GCA_021295735.1 Candidatus Poribacteria bacterium
TTTGTCGGGACTGAAGAACATATAAATATATGATAATGACTTACGAACATTTTCTTTTGTGAAATAAAGTTCTACAAATGGTTATTTAGCACAACTCGTTATTTAAGGTTAATTCTATCATATATTATTTAAAATAAATTTGTCAAGTAAATTGTATAAATTTTTATTTTTTGGTGCATTTTGTGAAACGGCGCGTTTACAATACGCGCCTACCGAGGGTAGTTTAGCCCTGTTGGGTTTCGCAAGCTCTACCCAACCTACGAAGAGTTTAACGCTCTTCCCGTCAAATCCCGATGCTTTAGCTTGTGGGATGTAGACGGGCAAAATCCTTGACATTGAAATGAAACCATGATATACTAATTAGACCGTTTCAGTGGTAGTTGTTGTAGCAGCTGCCACACCACTA
>JAGWBU010000062.1:0-2536 GCA_021295735.1 Candidatus Poribacteria bacterium
ATCTGTTGAATATGCCATAATCATAAACGCTAACATAAATCTCAGAAAATGTAAACTTATTTTTAGGATCTACTATAAGTAAGGTTTCATATCCCAAAGCAGGATAGTGCCATCAGTCCCACTACTTGCTAAGATCATGTTATCTGGTGAAAACGTTAGAGACAAAACCTTAGAAGGAACTTTCAAAACAGTAAGAAGTTTGCCACTCTCAACTTCCCATAAACTTAACCTGTCGTCCACCGTTTTACTACTATTTGCGAGATATCTGCCACAAGAAGAAAGTGCCAAAACCGCAGCATGCAGTCTTTGCCCGATTTGCGGTGTGGGTATCGAAAGCACTTTCTCGCGGCTATGGATGTTCCATAACTCTATTGATTCCCGGGTCCGCGTATCACAGAAAAAATGTGCGCTGTCGTGAGAAAATAAATGTACGGACATTTCTGTTAAGTCGAACGCCTCAATTTTCTCACCCAGTGCTACATCATAGAGTAAGTCTATCCCACAGGCAAGGTATTTTCCATCTGGGCTAAATACCATACGTCGGTTGCTTGTATATCCCGCTTGGCTGGTATTGCACAGTTGTTCACTTGACACATCCCAGATGTAGACACGGTCATCTTCATCGTGGCATGCCAAGAAATTTGTGATTGGTGAAAATGCCACATCTACCACATTTGCCTCTGTCGTAAATGATGCTAAGGGTGTGCTGTTTCCTACCTTCCACAAAGTCACTCTATTTTCCATTGCAGAAGTAGCAAAAAATTTCCCTTTAGGGGACACATCAACAGAAAACCAAAATTTTGAGGTAGGATCAAAAATCTGTGGAAAGTCTTGGGAGTTCACCACATCCCATAATGAAATACCAGACCAGCACCCCGCGGATGCAAGCGTTTTTCCATCCGGCGCAAACACGAGACTACCGAGAGATATGGCATGTAAGTGTCGGGTCGTGTGTGCCTTCCTGGTATCAAACGACCACACATGTAGTTTCTGTAGACTAATGCAAACAAGGTGTGTACCATTTATGAAATATGGACGAACAGGATAAACGTTGTCTTCTGAGTAAATATATAGTGTTTCTTCTTGTTCTATGTCACAGACAGTAATAGATTGATGTGATTCTCCGGCAGCACGCAAGGTGCCTTCTGAAGAATAGGAAACATACATCCGTTCCCCTGAAGTTCTTGCATATGTCTTGTGTCGCTGCAAAATTGGAACTGTCCACACCTGAACTGAACCGTCTCTACCACCAATAGCAAGTAATCGGTTACACGGTGAAAAGGAAAGGCTATACACCATTTCGGGGAAGTCCAGGATGCAGGCAATACGTTCATTTATATCCATATCCCATAACGAAATAAAATGCACTTCGCTATCAGCCCCGTCTGAATCACAATCACCAAAACGATACGTTTGTCCACACGCCAGCAGACGACTGTCTGCAGAAAAAGCAAGTGGACCTGTGCGACTATTCGCTATATTTTTAGGGGCATCTCCCTCAAAATGTGCAAGATGCTCACCAGTTTCCAACTTCCAAACGTCGATACTCGTATTCTTCTGAAGAGAGGCTGCAGCAAGTAGTTGTCCATCTGGTGAAAATGTAAGCCAATCAATATCCAAATAAAACTTTTCATGCATCCACTCAGCATACAAGTGATGATACTTTTCTTTGTATCCGGGTAAGTCTGGTCTGCTCAGTTTTGCGATGCACTCGCCGCTATCAACATCCCATACTTTTGCACCGTCAAGACCACCTGCAGCGAATAACCTTCCATCTTGGGAAAAAGCACAACTGGAAAACATCGCTGTTTCATCTTCTCTTTTCCACAAGGCGACAGGAGAAAGCGTGGGCAGTCTATACCACCACACGCCTTCAGTTGTCGTGACAGCTACCAGGCCGTTATTGGGACAAAACGCTATATTACTCGGATATCCCCTCCCAAAACGTCTAAGCACACTAGGAGGTAATATCTGTTCGCCAATTTCTTGATTCTTTGCATATATTGGAAATTGTGTTCCTCTACTTACCATATTATATTTCTCTTAATACGGGACTATTTACATTTACCCTTACAAGGCTTCTTAGGTGAATTCTTGCAAATATCAATATAACCGGGAGCTTGATCGTCGGGTGCTTGTCTTCCACACTTGGCTACACAATTGTGCGACGCATACCCTTTGTCAGTGCGGCACCCTTGATTCAGTTTACAAGGATACGTTTTGGTTTGATTCCCGCATGGATTCTGGCCATTCGACTTCTTTTGTTGACAACCTTTTTTAACTGTGCCATCATCATTTGTGACATGGCAGTCAGTATTTCCGCAATCACAGTCACCGGGAGTGCCAGAGTTTCCACCACCAGCCGCTGCGAGCCATGCCTCTACTTCGCCACCTATAGCAGTTTCAACATTAAACCCATCGAAAGCGAAAGCATAAACAAAACCACCACAAACCATCAGGGCTATCATCACAGTGCCTACGAGATTCGGTTGGTTCAAAACTTTTTTCAAAACATTATATTCTCCTTTATTTTCAT
>JAGWBU010000062.1:2666-17593 GCA_021295735.1 Candidatus Poribacteria bacterium
AAGTAAGGTTTCAAATCCCATAACAGGATAGTGCCATCATAGCTACCGCTTGCCAAAAGCGTGCCATCCGGGGAAAAGGCGACAGATTCCACATCACTTTTATGTCCTGAAAATTCAACGATAAGCGTCTGAGTGATTATCTTCCAGATTTGAATACGCTGCTCAGGCCAGGTCCCGCCGATAACGAGCAGAGCTCCATCCGACGATAACGCTAAGGATTCAATCTTTACTGTGTCAAATGTCGCGAGTTTTTCCCATGTCTTTGTGCACCACAAGTTTATGTAGTTCGCCGACGAGGTCACGAGAAGGTTTCCGTCAACTGAAAACGCGATTCGGTTTACCCATCCATGGTTCTCAAGTGTCGTTATACATTTCCCCGTCGCGACTTCCCAGATTTTGGCAGTCGTATCCATGTGGCCATCTTCACCGAAGTAGAAATAATAACTCTTACCATCTTCTATCATGAGCATATATGCCACATCAGGCTGGACTCTGCTTCCATCTTCATCTTCATCTTCATCATACTCCCATGCGCGCGCGCCGCCGCTTACCAGATGCTTTCCATCAGGTGAAAACGCGAGGTCATAGACTTCCCCCGTGTGTCCCATCATAACCCGAATCGGCTTCCCTGTTTTCACATTCCAGAGTGTTATGGTTTTGTCCAAAACTCCTCCTGTTGCTAACAACGTGAGATCCGGTGACACAGCGGCTGAGCTCACAGGCAATCCTGGTGGGGTTATTTCTGGGGTGAAAGTCACGCGGACCTCCTCATTTTGCAATACGACCACCGTGCCACCCAACATTAAAATACTCGTTACAAGGGAGCGTTCTTCGGAAGAACAAGTGAGCGTGTGACCTCGAAACCCAACATCACTTGTCCCATCCCTAGTAATCTTTTCAAGCAACCGAACCCTCTGATCGCTTCCAATATCCCAGCGTCTTAGTGTGCCGCTTCTGTCTAAACTTACAATGTGTTTTGTACCGGGGATAAAAGTAACAAGCCATCCCTCTCCGCGGATTGGTTGATTTAGAAGGAAGTCCTTTCGTCCGGTATCACTCCAAATCGTGAATACATCACCACTTAGACAAAGGAGCCGATTGTTAACTGAATATCCAATCAAATGTACATATGCCGGAAGTGAGAAACATGTTACATCTTTGCCGGTATCAAGTTGCCATATACTGACTTCTTCATCCCGGCAGTCTGCTCCCAAAAGTTGCCCGCTTGGTGTAGAGGTAATGGAATTGACCTGTTTTGATGGAAAACTCCGGCAAAGTTCACCGGTGGCAACGTCCCACAGTTTGACTATCACTTCGCCATCAAATAAAGTAGGATTTTCACGACTTACAGTTGTGAGAATCTGGCTATCTGTGGAAAATGTCATTGCACTCACAGTCATGCCCGCAAGCAAGGTTAAGTGGCTTTTCCCTGTGGTAAGGTTCCACAGTATCACGCCTCCATGCTGAAAACTTGCTGCCATATATTTGCAATCTGGAGAGAATACAATCGACTCCACCTTGCCTTTAGCATTGAAAGTCGCAAATTTCTCCTGGGTATTAATATCCCACAGCGTTATTTTTCCATCCCAATCTCCTACAGCAAGTTGGGTATTCTCGACAGAAAAGGCAACTGCCGAGACGACGCCTGTTTCCGCCACAGCAATCAATGAAGAAAAGTTGCCAGTATGTGTATCGTACAACCACACACCGATATGAGATGCCACGGCAATCAGACTTTCGTCGGGAGAGAGCGCCGCATCGGTGATACCACCTTTTCCTAACCGGGCAAACGCGCCATGCGGTAAACAGAGAGCCTGTTCTGGTAAAGGTTTTCCCTCTAAAACTTCGGATAGCATATCAAAAGGGTCCTCAAGGTTCTTTAGCAACCATCATACCGAGAAGAAATAACACAAGAGTAGTTCGCGCGGGTAAAAAACGCGCGAACTACCTTGGCAATTCATTGTTCCTACTCAATTGTCGTCGCTTTAATTTCTTAGGCAAACACCATGGTGACTTCCACAAACCTTACCATTAGCATTCGAGCACCACGTAGCACAATCACAAGTACCGCAATCTATTTCTGTCTTACAACTATACGCAGTACAGTCGCTACAACCCTCACGGGGACATTTATCATAACCACATGTGCACCCCTCGTCCTCACCAGATCCACCTCCGCTTGCCGCTTCGAGCCATGTCTCTACTTGGCCCCTGTGGCAGTTTCCACATTAAAACCATCAAAAGCGAAAGCATAAATAAACCCACCACAAACCATCAGTGCTATCATCATAGTGCCGACCAGATTCGGTTGGTTCAAAACTTTTTTCAAAAACATCAATCATTCTCCTTTTTTATTTTTATGCCACGTGGGCATCTAATTTTGAAATAGAGAGACACACATTCAAGCAAATCAACGCTATGAATGCCTTTTGGCATTCAGCGTGTCTCGGATTTCGCGCTTCTTTCAAAGCACGTTGGACATCTCAGTAGAAATTCTACAGAGATAAATTATTGACTACCACATCCACATCCACCTGTGTCCGCATCATCACTTTGCGGTGTTTTTGGGGATGTTTTGTCTGTTTTAGATGTACCCGAAGGTTGCACCTGTTGTTCAATTTCGTCATTTTGCGCAGTCTCGGCTGCCGGTGTTCCGCAGCAACCTCCAGTAGTTGTTTGTGGCGTTTCACCTTCAACTACAGACGCGCCGCAACATCCCGCGGCAGGAGCATCTACAGCTTCTTGTGTCGGCGTATCTGTCGCTGGCGCGTGCTGCATAAACACAAACACACCAATTCCTCCAAAAATGACGGCGAGAAGTGCAATGTCTAAATATAATTTCCGTTTCATGAATAAACTCCTATTGTTTGTGACACCCCTGCAAAGGGCATCGGTTAGGTTTCCTTATTTCACTGCTTCCAGCGAACAATGCGGTTTACTTTTTTGTTTTGGACAGGGAATCGGTTGTTTCTCAGTGATGAGACAATCTGGTCGAGGGCTTTCTGTGCAGTCGGATGTCTCCTGCAGGGTCGCCCGCGTGAAACTAAGCGTTCCGAACAGCAGCCCACTAAGAATACATCCAGTGACAACGAAAATAAGTCCGCGTTTATAGCTGTGAATGTGTAAAAGAGATCCCATGTGAACCTCCTAAAAACAGCGAAAATGCTATCTCTCACATCAAATTGATGCATGAACTGCAATCTCCTCTGCTCCCGTTGACGTGGCAAGTATACCACACATTGTGAAGAATACCAAATTGATAAGCATTGAAGATGCTCCAATGCAACAACAAAAGCCCGCAACGAGACCAAGTCAGCGTGCGGACGCGAAAATATCGCAGATTTAAGACCTGCAATAACAACTTGTGAAATCCAAATATTAACAGATGTAACGCGGGGGGAGGGTTAACTGATAGTTAAAATTAGCCCAAAAGTATTGCGTGCACAAAAACCTTGATCAGATGATAGGTATCCGGTGCGTTCATTTCTGATTAGCAATTCCATCTGTCGGCTTCTGATTGTTAAAGTTAAACCCCAAGATATGAAAAATAAGATACACTGTAATGTAGTTTTTTACTCAAACTTATGTCATTTACATTTATAGTACAACACAAATTTCTGCGAATGTCAAATTTTTTTCTAAAAATTTGTTCTTTTCGGAAATAATTTCGGATTTTAGCACAAATTTATGTTTTTGCATGTGGTTGGCTAAACTCTCCGAGCTGCAAACATATCTTCCACATCAGGTATTGCGTCTGGCATGCTGAAGACAATAACGCGATCAGCAGGTTGAATAACGGTTTCGCCATGCGGAATAATAAGGTTTTCGCGCCGCAGAATTGCGCCAATAAAAGCGTTGTCGGGGAATTTGGCTTTCAACGAACTGAGTTCTTTGTGAGCAATTTTTGCGTTTATACCAGCGACAATTTCAATCACTTCAGCGTCAATTTCATGAAGCGAAGCAACAGAGATGATATTTCCACGTCGAATAAGGCGTAGGAGATTACTGACAACGGTCAAATGTCTGCTGACTGCTCCATCTAAACGGTGGATTCGAGCCAGCAATGGAAGATAACGCGGTTGTTGGATTAAAGTGAGTACGCGTTGTGCACCATGCTCCTTAGCGGTCATGCATGCCATAATATCGTTTTCATCATCGCCAGTTACCGAAACAAAACCGTTTACTTCTTCAATACCGGCTTCTTCTAATAATTGGAATTGGAGATAATTTCCATGTAGGACAGTTGTGCGTTTCAAAGATCGTGACGCGAGATCTGCCAAGTTTTCATCTTCCTCAATAAGCTTCACATCGGTGCCATTTCCCTCCAGGACGCGGGCAAGTTCTATGCCGATAGTGCTTGCCCCGACAATTATCACACGTTCAAGATGTGTATTGAAGAATATACCGAAAAGTCTGAACAATTGCTCTATAGCCAATGCGCTTCCGATGACAAAGACATCATCACCTTGTTTGAGAACATTATCTCCTCTTGGAATAATAACGTGTTCCTGCCCACGCCTCTTAATTGCTGCAAATCGTATATCTGAAAGAACACCGTTCCTATCCAATTCTGCCAGAGATTTTCCTATGAAAGGATTGTTCTGTTTAATCCGCAACGCAGCGAGTTGGATTCTTCCATCTTCAAATTCAACGATTTCTCTGGCTTCAGGAGTTTTTAAGAGACGTGTGAATTCCTCAACGCACAAGTGTTCAGGATTAACAAGAAGGTCAATCCCAAAGTCTTTCGGCGTGAGACCACTTTCATCGGAAAAATAGTCAGGATTTGAAACGCGGGCAATTTTGGTTTCAACCTCATAACGATCTGCAATTTGACAGGCGAGCATGTTAATCTCATCGCTGTTTGTAACAGCAATGATAAGTTCGGCATCACTAATCCCCGCATCTTTGAGCAAGACAGGCGATGCACCTGATCCGCGAAGGGTTTGCAAGTCTAATTGTTCGTTGACGCGTTGACAAGCCTCTTCGGATTCATCAATTAAGACGACATCGTTATTATCTACTGTTAACAATTTTGCAGTATGAAATCCGACTTCACCTGCGCCTATGATGATTGCTTTCATTGTTTTTAGTTTTTTTTGTCGGTTATCGTAAATTACTCCTGTGAATGAATACAGATAACCGTCTATTCGTATTCTGTTAGCGGAGGACAGGAACATACGAGGTTTCTGTCCCCATGAACTTCGTTAATGCGTGCGACTGGCGGCCAAAATTTTGTTTGACGCACCCACGGTTGTGGAAATACGGCTTTTTCGCGTGAATAGGCATGGTTCCAGTCAGTTTGTGTAACTGCTTGGACAGTATGTGGTGCGTTTTTTAGCACGTTGTCATCTGGTGAAACGTCACTATTTTCAATTTCAGCTATCTCTTCGCGAATAGAGATGAGAGCAGAACAGAAACGATCTATTTCCGCTCTGGATTCACTTTCAGTGGGTTCAATCATCATCGTGCCGGGAACTGGCCAGGATACCGTTGGCGCATGAAAGCCGTAATCCATAAGTCGTTTAGCGACATCTGTTACTTCTATCCCAGCAGTTTTCTTAAAATCGCGCAAATCAATGATACATTCATGCGCGACCAATCCGTTCTTACCTGTATAAAGGACAGGATAATGGGATTCCAGTTGTCTGGCAATATAATTAGCATTAAGGATGGCAACTTCTGTTGCAGATTTAAGCCCTTCTGCTCCCATCATAGCAATATATGCCCAAGAGATGGGAAGAATACCTGGACTTCCCCAGGGTGCTGCGGATACAGGGCCAATACCGTCCGCACCTCCAACTGTGACAATCGGGTGGTTGGGTAGGAAATCAGAAAGGTGTTGTTTTACACCAATCGGTCCCATTCCTGGACCTCCGCCACCGTGTGGGATACAAAATGTCTTGTGTAAATTGAGATGACAAACATCCGCTCCGAGATCAGCAGGACGACTGAGTCCGACAAGCGCATTGAGGTTAGCACCGTCCATATATACCTGCCCACCGTGTTCATGAACAATGTCGCATATCTCATGAATCTGTTCTTCAAAAACGCCGTGTGTCGAAGGATAGGTCACCATTGCAGCAGCAAGCGTTTCACTATGTGTCACTGCTTTTTCTTTTAGATCAATGAGGTCAATGTTGCCTTCCGTATCACACGCAACAACAACGACTTTCATGCCTGCCATAACTGCACTTGCAGGATTTGTGCCGTGTGCGGATGTCGGAATTAGACAGACATCTCGGTGTGCTTCGTTTCGGCTTTGATGGTATTTTCGGATAACTAATAGTCCAGCATATTCACCTTGTGAACCCGCATTTGGTTGCAATGAGATACCGCTATAGCCAGTTATCTCTGCTAACCATGTTTCTAACTGTTCAAATAAGTTATGATAACCTTGCGCTTGGTCATTCGGAACGAACGGATGTAACCCACCGAACGCTTGCCATGTGACTGGCACCATTTCTGCGGTAGCATTGAGTTTCATCGTGCAAGAACCGAGCGGTATCATCGCGTTCACGAGTGACAAATCTTTGGCTTGTAGTCTATGGATATATCTGAGCATCTCCGTTTCGGAATGATAACTATTGAAAACGGGATGCGTCAGACAGGCGGATTTTCGCTGTAATTCTGAGGGAATTTCCAAAGATTGAACGTCTCGGCTATCGGTAGTATTTTCAGCAAAGAGTTGGACCAGGTCTTCAACATCAGCATGTGTGGTAGTTTCGTCAAGCGATATGCCGATGTGTGTTGAATCAATAACGCGGAGATTTATCTGTTTCGCACGGGCAGAGGCAAGCAATTCTTGAGTTCCTTCTGCACCAACGTCAATACAAAGCGTATCAAAACACGGAGCATCGCCTGTGTTATAGCCAAGATTTTCAAGTTCGGCACGTAGTGTGCAAGTCCGCGAATGGACACATTCCGCAATTTGTTTAAGCCCTTTGGGTCCGTGATAGACGGCATACATCCCTGCCATAACAGCAAGGAGGACTTGTGCTGTGCAGATATTACTTGTTGCTTTTTCTCTGCGGATGTGTTGTTCACGCGTTTGGAGTGCTAATCGAATGGCGGGTTCGCCGTTTGCATCGTGGGAAACACCAGCAATTCGCCCGGGGATGCTGCGTTTGAGTTCCTCGCGCGTGGAGAGGAATGCTGCGTGAGGACCTCCATACCCAAGTGGAACACCAAACCGTTGAGAGTTGCCAATGACGATGTCTGCTCCAAATTCGCCAGGCGGTTTCAATAACATGAGTGCTAAAAGGTCTGTGGCAGTAACGAATAAACCTCCAGCAGCATACACCTGTTCAGCGAATTGGCGGTAATCGTAGATCGCACCATCTGTCGCTGGATATTGCACGATGGCACCTAAGATAGGTGTATCAAAATGCGTTTTTCTGTGGTCTCCGATGTGCAATTTAATGCCGAGAGGTTCGGCACGTGTTTGTAAAACAGCAATTGTTTGCGGATGACAGGTTTCTGAAACAAAAAAGTTGTGCCACTCCTTCTGCGTTGAATTTCCTATACACATTGTCATAGCTTCAGCGGCAGCCGTAGCCTCATCAAGAAGGGATGCGTTTGCAATAGGGAGGCCGGTTAAATCTATAACCATTGTTTGGAAGTTTAGCAACGCTTCTAAGCGACCTTGTGAAATTTCGGCTTGATAGGGGGTGTATTGGGTATACCAACCGGGGTTTTCAAGTATGTTTCGTTGAATAACCGGCGGGACAAAACAGTCATAATAACCCATTCCGATATAGGAACGGTAGACTCGGTTTTGAGAGGCAAGTTGCTTTAAGGCATCAAGTGCTTCGGACTCTGAAAGACCTTGTGAGCATGCGGTTTTCCCATCAATATCTAAACTGAGCGGTGATGATAGGCGAATGTCTGCTGGCACAACGTCTTCAATGAAATCTTCCATTGAAGCATAACAGAGTATTTCCAGCATCTGTTCAATGTCTTCAGAACGAGGTCCGATGTGTCGATCTGCAAAGGTTGAGGTTTCGTTTTCTTTATCAAGCATGCTCCGCCTCAATATGTGCTTGATAGCCTCCAGCATCAAAAAGTGCGTCAAGTTCGCTGGGATCAGTCATCCTGATTTTGAGGAACCACCCATCATCATAAGGTGATTCATTGACCTGTTCGGGAGCATCAAGGAGGGATTCGTTTACCTCAACCACTTCTCCACTGATGGGAGCGTAGAGGTCAAACGCGGCTTTAACAGATTCAATCACCCCAAATTCTGTTTTATGTGTTATTTGAGTGCCTACTTCTGGCAGTTCGACGTAGACAATATCCTGAATTTCAGATTGTGCATAGTCTGTGATGCCAATAGTGGCAATGTCGTCTTCTGGTTTTACCCATTCATGGCTTTCATTGTATTTTAAATTATCTGGAATCATCTAATTTTCCAACCTCCAGGTCTAACTCTTTTGCCTTCTCAAAATCAGCTTTCGCTGCGTCATGCTGCCCAAGTGCTTCTTTTGCTTTCCCACGATTGTGATATGCCATAGCATATTTCGGGTTAAGTTCAATGGCTTTATCGTAGTCAGCAATCGCACCAGCATAATCCTTAAGTTCAGATTTTGTCTCCCCGCGACTATTGTATAAAAATGGATCTTCAGGTCTGAGTTCAATTGCTTTGTTATAGTCTACAATTGCACTTGCATAGTTCTTAAGTTTAGACTTCGCTCTGCCACGATAGATGTAAGCTACGAAGTCATTGGGATTAATTTCTATCGCTTTATTATAGTCTTCGAGTGCACCAGTTATGTCGCCAAGGTTAACTTTGGCAAGCCCACGATCATTGTATGCATGAACATTGTCAGGTTTTAGTTTTATGACCTGTGTAAAATCTTCTATCGCACCCGCATGGTTACCAATTTCTCTTTTAAGCCAGCCGCGATTGTCGTATGCATAAGCATTATCAGGTTTCAGTTTGATTGCCTGCGTGAAATCTTCTATAGCCCCAACATGGTCGTCAAGTGCCTTCTTCGCATAACCGCGGTTTCTGTATCCGTAGGCATTATCAGGTTTTAGTTTTATTGCCAGAGTGAAATCTTCTACCGCACCCGCGTGGTCACCAATATGGTTTTTCGCCCAACCACGTTCGTTGTAGATGTAGGAGGTATAGGCATCGTCAGGTGTAACTGTGGTAACTGTGACTTTCGTCAATCCGTGCTCTGTATATGTGTTGTATGTAATGGAACCGTCTTTAAGTTCTTTGATAGCGCGTGAATAGTCCTCTATTGCCCCAGCATAGTCTCCCAACTTACGCTTTGTATCGGCAAGGTCTCTGTAGGCAAATGCATCTTGTGGGTTTAGCTTGAGTGCTTGAGTATAGTCTGCTACCTTCCCGGTATCATCCCCGAGTTCAGACTTTGCCTTGCCGCGTTTTTTATATGCTTCGGCATCGTCAGGTTTCAGTTTGATAGCGTGTGTATAGTCCGCTATCGCTCCGGTATAGTCTTCAAGTTTACGCTTTGCATCCGCACGACTTTTGTAAACATAAGCATCGTTAGGTTTGCGTTCGATGGCGTGAGTATAATCCGCTATTGCTCCAATATCATCTCCAAGATCAGCCCTTGCTTTCGCCCGTTTTTTATATGCTTCGGCATCGTCAGGGTCAAGTTGTATAGCCTGACTATAATCAACTATCGCCTCTTCATAGTCTTCGAGTTTTCGTTTTGCATCTCCGCGTTTTTTGTATGCGTTTCCGTCATTAGGTTTTATATTGATGACTTCGGTATAATCATCTATCATACCATCATCGTCACCGAGTTTAGCTTTTGCGTTTCCCCTCTTGTAGTATGTATCAACATCGTCAGGATTAAGTTTAATGGCCTGATCATAATCCTCAATTGCACCTGTATGATCCCCAAAGTCAGATTTCGCTTTCGCCCTATCTTTGTAAATTTCTGCATCGTCGGGATGCAGTTTGATGGCTTGATTAAAATCGTCTAACGCCCCTTCATGATCGCCAAGTTTTGCCTTTGCTTTCGCTCTAAACTTGTAGCTTTCAGCATCATCAGGGTTAAGTCCGATTGCTTGATTATAGTCTTCTATTGCGCCTTTAGCATCCCCATCATGATATTTCGCTTTGCCTTGTTCGGTGTAGAAATGTGCTCGGATACGTTTTTGCTTCCGCCACTGCGTGAAAGATTTCGTTGAGGTGGCACCAGCAAGCAACGTCTTGATTGTGTTTACAGGACTATTGCCGGGGTCATGACCATAGTGGATTCCGATGACTTCTCCTTTACTGTTTAGTAAGGGACTTCCGCTGTTTCCTGGGTACGCTTCGATTGTCGTCCGGATCCCTCCATCGTTCTGCCGGATACCAGTTACAACTCCCGCCGCGCCTTTGTATTCTCCATAAGGGTAACCCACGATAAAAACAGACTCATCGATCTGGAGCATATCACTGTTACCCAAAGGCAGCGGTGTGCCTTCACTCGCAACTGTGAGGATGGCGATGTCGCGTTTGATATCAAAGGCAGTGACACCTTTTATGCGCCAAATTGTTTTCTTGTCCCAACTTTTGGCGAAAACAGGTCCGCGCTTGAATCGCATAGCAATGTGAAAATTTGTTGCAATCTTGTCCTTTGTTATGAAAAACCCGCTTCCCCGTCCACCGACGCTGACTATAGAATCTTTCCCTTTTTCGGATATCAAGTCAACTTCCGCTGGTGTTGTGGATTTTTCGGGAATTTCCTGTGCATAAGAAAGTGAGAGAAATACCACCAGAGCCAAGAAGCATAATAGAAATTTTGTGGAGTGTCTCATTTTTATTGCCTCAACGGATTACGGCACACGGAGTGTGCCTACTACTTTCAAGCGTTCATTTCTAAATAAAAGGCACCTTCACGATCTTTGCGGGGTGCAGTTCGCCTCTGATTTCAATTTCTAAACTTTTCCCAGTAGTAGGGGAGATAGACGCAAAACCGATATTGCATTTCAAACTTGGTGACGGTGCACCGCTTGTCACTTTACCGATAGGATTGCCATTTTGATAGACAGCATATCCATGCCTCGCAACAGCACGGTCCAACATTTGAAAACCCACTAATTTCTTTTTTAAATCTCCTTTTTCTTTCTGTGCAAGGAGTACATCTTTACCGATAAAATCACCCTTATCCAATTTGACAAACCGACCGAGTCCCGCCTCATAAGGTGTCGTATTGTCGTCCATATCCATGCCGTATAGACGAAGTCCAGCTTCAAGTCTTAAAGTATCGCGTGCCCCAAGCCCGACAGGTAATCCTCCGGCTTCTGTCACGGCAGGATAGAGTGTATTCCAAAAATTTTTAGCTCTTTTTGCCGCAACATATAACTCAAAACCGATTTCACCCGTATAACCTGTGCGGGAAATTATGACAAGATTTCTTGCTGCGACTTCGAATTCAAACCGGAAAACCTGCAATTCAGAGACACGATGTCCAAAAGCAAACTGTTTCAGAATGTCTGTCGATTTTGGACCTTGTAGTGCTATAAGTGCAATGTTCGGACTACTATCAATTATTCTTACACCTCTATCATTATTGGTTTCCACCCATGTAAGGTCTTTTTGAATGTTTGCGGCGTTGACTACCATAGTATAATAATTATCAGCGTGCCGGTAAATCAGAATATCATCAACTATGCCACCGCTTTCATTACAGAGGAGCGTATATTGCACCTGTCCATCGGTTAAACGACTCACATCATTTGTGCAGAGTTTTTGCACAAATTCGTTTGCCCCTTGCCCTTGAATGTCAATTTCTCCCATGTGCGATAGATCAAATAAACCGACGGTTTCACGAACAGCGAGATGCTCCTTAACGATACTGCTATATTGAAGCGGCATCTCCCATCCACCGAATTCAGTGAATTTTGCATAGAGGGATTTATGAACTTCATAGAGCGGTGTTCTTTTCATCTGTCTTGTCTCACGATAGAGCATTTACAGACATGAACGTCTCTCAAAATATTTTGATTACGCTAATCCATAGATACGTGCAAGATTATCACCGAAAATCAATGCTTCTGCGTCATCACCGAGTTCCAAACGTTTTAAGGCGTTGATAACTTGGATTGGTCGGTATTCGGGTAAGTTAGAACCGAAAACTATCTGCTCCGGGCCGAGAACATCAACGGCAGTCTTTACCTCTATTGGCACAACTGTGTCTGGATCAGTTCCCCAACGACGGTGAAATCGCAAGATTGTCGTTCCGAGTGAGATGTTTTTGTTCGTTTTTGCTACGGAAATTGCTGCATCTAAATCATCTGGCAATCCCATGTGATCCATGATAATAGGCGTTTCTGGCACCCAACTCGCGACGGCGCCGATACGGTTCGGATGACAATTGTTGGGCCCAGAATGTATTGAAATAATTAGTTCGTTGTCACGAGCGGCTTCTACGACAGGGCGCACAATTGGGTCATCAACGTTGTAATTGTGAATCGCGGGCATCAGTTTAATACCACGCATTCCCCACTCGTTTGCAGCCAGTTTAACCTGTTCCACAGGTTTTGGTTCTGTCGGATGCACAAGGGCACAGCCGAGGGTTCGCTGATTACCACGAATTACTTCGGCGAGTTCATCGTTCCGAGGATCCGGTTGAGGGGTCGGCATGATGACTGCCACCTCCATATCGGCTTCGTCTTCTAATGCCAGCAGTCCATTTAAATCTAATTTTCCAGATTCATCACGAAATTCATCATTAAGATATGCTTCAAAATCACCACGCATAAAAACATCCTATATTTATGTTACTGAATCGTATCCAGTTCTACGTCATTGTTGTATGGAAGCATGAGAAGGCAAGACAAACTATTGTTCAATAATTAGCTCGTTAATGAGAATTGCCCCCTTTGTAGCCTCCAGTTCATAAGAGACATTATTTTTTGTTAATGCATTGCGATACATTTTATATGCCGATTGTGCGTCAGAGACATTGGGGTATCGGATAACGAAAACGACATAAGGTGTTTGCTCCTGTTTAGCATTCGTATTGTAGTATTGTGCTAATACACCGATTGTTTTATCCGTTAATTGTGGGATAATGTTAGGGGCAGACTTATAGATTTCACGTAGCGCCCAATTCGCATAAAATAACTTTTCACTTCCACGAATGTATGGAGTAGGTAAAAGTTCGAGAAGTGGTATTTTTTGCGGAGGATCTTGTATCTTTTTTGCGGTGACTCGGGCAAGGGCGATCATTCCGTTTCGAATACCGGTTGCAATCTCGTATCCTTCTATTTGAATGAAGTACTTCCCTTTCCAGAACCAGAGGTTTTTCCCAGAAATAATTGCTTTACATCCGATCCACTCAAATTTAGGGTGTGGATAACTGTTAACACTAAAAATCCCAAATGCGTTTTCAGGTGTTCCCATATCAAAAATCTCAAGTAAGATGTAGGGGACTGATCCGAATTTCGGACTTTGGTATTCGACTTCTGCTTGTTTTTGAAATCCGTAATTATGGTAAATTTTGGGGTAAATATCAGAAGGAACGAATCGATCTTTATAGAGTGTTTCGCTATTATATGTTGACGGTTTGCTCACACGGACCCAATCTGTTGCTTCTTCATCTTCTGGTAATAGCGTTTCTGGGGCAGCAGTAGTAGAATAGGGTAGAGTTTGATACACCTTTTCCAATCCGGTAACAGGCTTAAACTTGCTATCTTTTTGATTTATATCTATTTGCTGTTGTGTTTCTTCGCTCTGTGTGGCTAAAAGTGCCGATTTTTTTTCGGAATGTGCATGAATTCTTGCGGATACATTTGCCATAACTTCTTTGGCACTTTTCGCTGTAGGTGCTTTCCACACGCCGAAGACGTAAACATCCTCTTGGCTGACCGATGTCAAGTTACCCTGTTCTTGCTGACAAGAGATGAGTATCACGATAAACAAAGGGCAAAGCAAAACTGTGCTGGGAAGTTTCATAGTTACCACTGTTCTGCAAGTTGATTGTAAAGGTCCTCAATGAGTTCCTCAATTATCAAGGTTTTTGCTTGATCAAGTGTCTCTCGGGGTTCACCTCTATTATCTACAACATAGAAGTCGTGTATCTGTATGTGGTTATCTGTTTGAGCGATTCGATTATTTCTGACCTTATCGATAAATTGATACTCGACTTGCAAACTCATTCGCAACAATTCGGCATTACCGCTTGGTCCAAACCCGTGTTCTTTTATATCGTAATCCCGTATCCGTATTGTGAGTTCGGAATCGTTCCCATCATTCCATTTTCGATTAAACCTTTGGATTAATTTTTCATGAATCACTTCATCAAAGGGACGCTGTGAAACATTGTCATAAAAGAAATCGGGATCGTCAATACTAATAGGTGGGACATTGATGGTTCTGATATGCTCTAAATATGATGAGGTAGAAACATAACCACATCCAGTAATCATACTAAACGACGCTAATAAACTAAAAGATAGCAATGCAAACAGGACAAAGTTGAGGTAAGATCGGAGGCATTTTCCAATTTGCCCGGTATTTAGTAGAAGGGGCGGATCAAACCGAAAGGGCCGTGTTTTACAGTGAATCCATTTAGTACGCATGCCAATTTCCTCTTAGTGAAAATATAAAGATTTGAAAAGGATTTTGAAGTCTAATAGGGGCGACCTTGGGAGGTCCAGGTTTCTTTTCTCTTCCATAACGTAAGACCCGTACAAAATCGACAATCTGTTTTTTTACTGCGGGGATTGATAGAATTACAAAGGCAACGATAAGTAGGATTAGGATGAGCGCCAACAGATTAGTCATCCATTTCTGGGCGAGCAAATCCCCTTTAGCCTTTTGAATCTGTCGCTTCGCTCTGAGGTTTTGAGTTCTCATTAGGCTCACCTCCGATTATAGTAAATGTCATAGTGACCCACTACCTAAAGGCAGGGGCTTGTGCTTCGTAGCAGTTAGCGTTTCCGAAGAAGCGTCTTACATC
>JAGWBU010000201.1:0-3387 GCA_021295735.1 Candidatus Poribacteria bacterium
GAAGAGTAACAGTAAACTTTTTAACCAGTATGAGAAAATTGGAGACTGCATTGGTCGCGGGTGATAGCATTGAGCGGGATGGTGACGACCTTATAATCATGCGAAGCCAGCCAGCCGATGCATATCGCTCACAGCGAGGCACTTCCCCGTTAACGCTTAGTCGTGAGGAGTTGTTGTCAACTACCCCATCAGCGAAGTAAGACAGAATTCTAAATAGTGTAAATGGATTTAGTTATATTTTAAGCGTAGATTTAGTAAAGCATATAATTACTTGCACACTTTCATAATAGCGCTCTGACCAGTAATGTTGACTGCACCTAATAACAGCGGGTCGCGAGCTGGAGCTCGCTCCTACAGGAAGAGGTAGGGCGGATAAAGCACCTACTAACAGATGTCTACATAATTGTATATTTCACTATATTTACGCAAGTTGCTACTTACAAAATTTTGAACAAAAAGACGATGTTTTTCCTAAAAAACAAGGGTTTTTCGTTGATTCTGGATGAGAGAATTTACGAAATCGGTAGCAACTTGGGTTATATTTCAGAAAGATTTACTTAACCGAACTATTTTTATAAGCCATATTAATTTTCGTATTAGGAGGTACCAGACCATTTTAGAACGTATCTACAGACTTATTTCAAGTTTAAAAGGTGGAACAATGGTGCCGACAGCTGTAGTGCTGAGTCCCGATAGTTACGCGGAAGTTGTTGCTGAACTATTTGAAACATCCGAATCGGAAGGTGATGAAGCACAGGGACTTGAGCATCAACTGGGATTACCTCCTATTTCAGTTCGGTCAGATGATACGGATATTGTCGTTGTAAAGGAATTGGTGCCGAACCCGTGTCCAATTTGCCATCATCCGCTTAAGTTTCTCCGAGAATTGATTGAACGGTTTGAGAAGGAAGAAACCAATTTGATTAGGTGTCCGCTTGGACACCGCTATTCCGGGATGATGAAGGTTTACCATTTGAACATTTTTCAGCAATCGGAAAACTCCGAAACGGTGAAAAAAGTTACTGAATGCCCAGCATGTGGCGGTAAAAAAATCCAGTACTTAGGTCCAGCGGAGATGTTTTGTTTAGATTGTGACTGGGATAGTGGTATGGTTGCTCGGTATAAAATGTAGTATTTTCTGGATTTACGCAAATTTCGGCAGAATAGGTGTTTATAGTGAAATCCATAATTTTTTGGACATTCTGTTCTTATGCAGATTCAAACATACCATAAATATCCGAGGCGACAAGTGCCATAAGTGCGCTTGGCGTTGATTTGGCAATGAATTGCGCTTGGTGAATGCGCCAAATCAACGGTCCGAATGCCTTTTGGCATTCCCCGTATGGCATTCACATTATTTAGATTTTACTATAATAGGATTTAAAGTTTCATAGCAAACAGTCAGGAAGAAAGTGCTGGAGTGTGTAAGCGCGTTTTAGGAAAACGCGCTTATTTTGCGTTCGTTGTTGAAAGCGTACGCCCGCAATAGATGTGTGAGATTCCGCTTTGATTTACCAAATATTAGTACATGTGGTCGTCATGCGGGTCTGCAGCTTCAGAGAAGTCGGGTGGTTCTTCAATCTCCGTGATCAACGTCTCTGTAGTCAAGAGCAATCCGGCAATACTTGAAGCATTTTGTAGTGCCGACCTGACAACCTTTGTTGGGTCAATAACACCGTATTCAAACATATCACCGTATTCTTCAATAGCTGCATTGAACCCGTAGTTACCTTCACCGTCCTCAACCTTTGCGAGGACAACGGCACCTTCTAATCCAGCATTTTCAGCTATTGCACGGATAGGTGCGCGTAAAGCCGCTCGGACGATGTTAAGACCTGTATTTTGGTCGCCTTCAAGCTCAAGTGCTTCAATTGCTGAAATAACGCGCAAGAGTGCGGTTCCACCACCGGCGACAATACCTTCTTCAATAGCGGCACGAGTTGCAGAGAGCGCATCCTCACATCGTGCCTTTTTCTCTTTCATTTCTATTTCAGTCGCTGCACCGACGTTTACAACGGCGACCCCACCAGCCAGTTTTGCAAGCCGTTCCTCAAGTTTTTCACGGTCATATTCAGAGGTTGTGTCTTCAATCTGCATGCGTATTTGTTTTATTCTACCTTCAACACTTTCTTTTACACCACTACCACCGACTATAGTCGTATTCTCTTTATCAATTGTAACGCGCCGAGCGGTACCCAACATGCCAACTACGATATTTTCTAAACGAATACCGGCATCTTCAGAGATTACCTGACCAGCTGTTAAGATAGCAATATCTTCAAGCATTTCCTTGCGTCTATCCCCGAATCCAGGTGCTTTTACAGCTGCTACTTGTAGGATGCCTCGGAGTTTGTTTACCACTAAAGTAGATAACGCTTCCCCTTCTACATCCTCAGCAATAATTAACAGAGGGCGCCCGAGTTGCATTACCTTTTCCATAATCGGGGCAATGTTTAATATTGAACTGATTTTATCGGTGTTAATGAGAATCAATGGGTTCTCAAAATCAACGACCTGTGCTTCCATGTCTGTAACAAAATTAGGCGATAGGAATCCTCTGTCAAACTGCATTCCTTCAACAATGTCAACAGTGGTTTCAGAGGTTTTACCTTCCTCAATGGTGATGGCACCATCATTTCCAACTTTCTCTATTGCGTCTGCGATAAGAGTGCCGATATTGCTGTCATTGGCGGGATCGTTGGCTGCAATTGATGCTACCTGCACAATTTCGTCATGTGTGTTTACTTCGCGGCTTTGGACAACAATTGCATTGACAGCAGCATCTACAGCTTTGTCGATACCAATTTTTAACTGCATTGGGTCAGCCCCAGCAGTAACGTTTTTAAGACCTTCGTGAAGGATTTCTTGTCCTAATAGCGTAGCAGTAGTTGTTCCGTCCCCCGCAACATCGTTTGTTTTGGTAGCAATAGATTCAAGTAATTGGGCGCCCATATTTTCATAAGGGTCTTCAAGTTCAATTTCTTTAGCGACGGTGACGCCATCGCATGTTATCAGCGGCGCACCGAAAGATTTTTGGATAACTACATTACGTCCACGTGGACCGAGAGTAACTTTTACCGCTTTAGCGAGTGTATCCGCGCCGCGTTTGAGCGCTACCCTCGCGTTCTCTTCGAAGATTAATTGCTTTGCTGGCATTAAATTCCTCCTCAAGTGATTTTAAAATAGTTTGTATGATGTTTTATTGATATATTTAATTATAACATGCACAATGTCCAAAGTCAACTTTTTGACATTTCATAGGGTGTGTGAAGTTTTTGTATAAATCCGCACAACTCCTATTGTAGGGGCGGGTCTCCGGGGAATGCCAAAAGGCATTCGGACCCGGTGAATGACTAAATGTCGTTCATACCGTTGATTTCTTGATTT
>JAGWBU010000201.1:3647-6875 GCA_021295735.1 Candidatus Poribacteria bacterium
CCCGGGACCCCGCCCTACAGTGGAAAACGCCGCGTAATCATTGTAAATTGAACCTATGTAACCAAATATTTACACACCCCATTCCATAATAAAACTTAAGAATCTAAAATAGGTGTTTTCTGTAGGTGTGGTTTAGAAGTTACTTTAAGCAACAAAATGTATTTTCACACCTACAGATATGATTAGTGAACTTAAGAATTGAAACTTATTAATATCCAAACGAATGCTTCAGGTTTCCCCATGTAAGCGTCATTTTTTGAACAGGGTGTACATCAAGTGATCCTTCACCCAATGAAATTGCAGTAATAATAACGTGAGTTTGATAAATCAGATTATTGGACTCGGTGCGGTTAGGAAACCGCACCTACCGGGCTTATGAGAATAAGAAAACTCACGTTAATAATAGGTACCGCTCCCGTTTCCAAAGAGATTGCATCAATTGAAACAATCTCTGTATTCGGATGCGGATTTTCCCATTTCGTGGTAATCAATCCAGCTTTGTTGCAAGCCGGTTTTTCGTTTGCTGTCCAGCCCCATACAGAATTTTTATCAGCGAAATTTTTCTCTATATGGCACCAATCATGGGAATTATGACCTGTAATCATCTCAAGAGTTTCCTGTATTCCACCTTGATAATTCATGACAAATTTGTAACTTGGTCCGCCACCATGTGACCAACCTGTTGCATGGAAAAAATAGATGGATTTTGCGACACCTTCCACAGCAATATCATTAACAGCCTTGGGCCACCTCTGCGCGTTAGTCCCAAAGAGAACGATGCCGCCATCGAAAATCTGGAATTTCACTTTTTTGTCGGGGCCCTCAAACTCTGCAATTTCACCTATCGGTAGGAGAGAATAGGTATTATCTCCTGCATTAAGTGTCCACCATTGATGTCCCACCAGTTTAGTGTTTGAGTAGGGTTCAAGGTCAATAGGCACAAATTCTTGTAATGCAAGTGTTTGTCCAGCACAAAAAAACGTAACCGCACAAAGCACTGCGATTATTAGAAACAACTTAGCCAACTTCATAACGAATTCCTCCAGTATTTTGTTTTTTATTGCAGTATAGTCAATATTACAAATAGTGTCAACAATCTAATAAGGTTGCTTTTTTTATTTTAATATGGGAAAATGATAGTTAATAATTTCTTAGGGGGAAACCATGAATTCAAATAATTTTCGCTTAGCATTATCAAAATCTAAAGATATTACACTAAATTTTTTGGGTCGCGTTTTATCAAGCACACGTGTTGAACCAATTCGTGATGAAGAAGGTGCTAAAGGTGTTAAGGCATGTTGGGTAGGGGAACAAGGTGGAAGCAGTATTGCAGTGGATACTGGTGAATGGAACGCTAATGTTACAATGGAAGCAGACGAACCACCTACTGTAGAATATGTTCAATACGGGGACACGCGCAGTGTTACAATCAAAAATATCAATAATATATCTTGTTCTGTAGACCGTGAGACATTAGACCAGTTTGCAACACCGAGAGGCGCGGCGATTGCAGTTTGCGCTGGAGCTGCCGCTGGATTAGTTGGTTGGTTTGTCGTTTCTGTGATGCGTGCTCTTGCAGTGCCCAATAGAGAGGAGGATGCCCCTTCAATAGCTGCTGTATCTTCTGAGGAAGTCGAAACCGAACAAGAAAATCCATCCATAGAAGAATGAAAATCGTATCGGTAGATCCTTTCTATTTGCGGATGCCAGAGCTCACCGATGCAGCGGATGGAACACAGGATACGCTTTTAGTACGTGTTCGCACAGATGCAGGATTTGAAGGGTGGGGAGAATGTGATGCTTCACCTTTGGTCAGCATTGCTGTTTATTGCTGTCCGATGTCGCACGGCAATATTATTAATATCCGCACTTCGCTAATTGGTGAAACGCTTGATAGCCCAGACGATGTGTTTCGCTTGAGTGAAAAGGTGCTGCGGAACGGCTTGGATATTCAGCAGATACAGCATGCTTATAGCGGAGCAGAGATCGCGTTGTGGGATATTATCGGAAAGAAGTTTGAAAAACCCGTTTACCATCTTCTCGCTGAAATCTCTGGAACATCTGACATAGCACATCCGAAACTGCCGTATGCGTCTGTTCTTTTTGGTGATACACCTGAAGATACCTATCAAATCGCAGTGGGATTGCGCGAACAAGGGTATCGTGCTGCGAAGTTCGGTTGGGGACCGATGGGAAAATTCGGTCAGGAAAATGACATTGCACTTGTACGTGCGGCGCGCGAGGGTATGGGTGTTGACGCACAAATTATGATTGATGCGGGTGTTGTTTGGGGAACAGATTACGAAACCGCTTATCAGCGTGCTGAAGCGTTTGCCGAATTTTCTCCCACGTGGTTGGAAGAACCGCTTACCCCCGATGCGATTGATGCTTATAGTTCGTTAACCCAAAAGAATCCGCGTGTTCCCATCGCAGCAGGCGAAGGTTCAAATACCTATCGCATGGCAGAAGACTTGATCATTCATGGCGGTGTCCAGTTTGTTCAGATTGACACAGGACGCATTGGCGGCATTATGCCCTCTTTTCAGGTACGTCAACTTGCTGAGCAGCGCGGTGTTCAATATGTCAATCACACCTTTAAAAGCCATCTCAGTCTTGCCGCTGCACTTCACGTTTTTGCCACTAACCCAGATTTCAATTTATTAGAATATCCGGCTGCAGGTTCAAAACTATCGCAGCAAATTGTAAAAATTCCCTATCAAGTTGATCAAGATGGTATGGTTCGCGTTAATGATTTACCTGGACTTGGTGTACAAGTGAATACGGATGCAATTTGTCCATATTTAGTCTCAGTAAATATCCACGTTGGTACTGAAAAGGTTTTCCAAGATGCATTTCTTTAGTCAGTACCCTTACTTATTCCGACCCATTCACTATATCTCTAACCAGTTTATTTAACTCTGTACTTCTGAATTTATACGATATTATCTTACCATCTTTGTTAATTAACCACTTAGATGGCATACCACTAACACGGCACAGTTTTTTTTTAGAGGACCTTCTTTTCCATCAAAAATCTGCCGCCAAGGTAAGCTGCACACATTTAGGTATTCGGACATATCTGATTCTTCCGTATCTCGGTTAAGAATATGTAAATTTGTTTTTTCTCACAATAAAAACCCTCCCTTTTTAGTCTTACTATTACCCATAAGTTTATGGAACATGTCCATCAATAAGGTTCTGACCGATATTGTTTTGTGTGTATTGGTG
>JAGWBU010000202.1 GCA_021295735.1 Candidatus Poribacteria bacterium
AAAGTTTTTGTAGAAATCCGCCCTACAGTGGAAAACGCCGCGTAATCATTGCAAATTGAACCTATGTAACCAAATATTACACACCCCCCAAAATACCACATTTGCAATCTCACCCCAAATATGTTAAAATATAGGAGTCAAAAACTATGACGCAACCATGTGGAGGGAATTCATGTATAAAATCGGTCTCATTCCAGGAGACGGAATTGGCCCCGAAGTAACGCGCGAAGCAATGAAGGTCTTCGGGGCGGCAGCTGCACAAGAAGGTATTAAATACGAAACTGTTGAGTATGATGTCGGTGGAGACCGATATCTGGAAACTGGTGAAGTGTTACCCGATTCAGTCCTTGAAGAACTACGCGGACTTGATGCAATTTATCTCGGCGCAATCGGACATCCCGATGTCAAACCCGGAATTTTAGAGAAAGGGATTTTACTAAAGGTACGGTTTGAACTCGATCTCTATATTAACCTGCGTCCTGTTAAACTCTACCCTGGTGTGCCTACACCGTTGAAGGACAAAGGTCCGGAAGATATTGATTTCATCATCGTGCGTGAAAACACGGAAGGTTTATATTCCGGAATCGGTGGCTTTTTGAAACGCGGCACACGCGATGAAGTCGCAATCCAAGAGATGATCAACACCTATAAAGGTGTTGAAAGGTGTGTACGCTATGCGTATGAACTCACCCGAAAACGTAACAAGACGAATACCTTAACTTCATGTGATAAAGCGAACGTTCTCACCTATGCCCACGACTTATGGCGACGCGTCTTTGACGAGGTTGGAGAAGACTATCCTGATATCAAAAGGGAATACGCAATCGTTGATGCGACAACGATGTGGATGGTAAAAAATCCAGAATGGTTTGATGTGATTGTGACCTGTAATATGTTCGGAGACATCATCACCGATTTGGGTGCGATGATTCAAGGGGGTATGGGTGTAGCTGCATCAGGTAATTTGAACCCAGAGAGTGTAGCTATGTTTGAACCAATTCATGGTTCAGCGCCACGGTATACCGGCAAAAATCAGATCAACCCGATAGCTGCTGTCGGCGCAGCAGGTATGATGCTTGAACATCTTGGGCATTCTGACGCAGCAGCAAAAGTTGAAAAATCTATCAGTGATCTACTCGCAAGCGGAAAAATAAAAGACCTCGGGGCTGGAAGAATGGGTTACACGACTGAAGAAGTCGGAGACCTAATCGCACAAGGTTTGTAAATTGAGTTTTGTATAACCACGATTTCAACGACACTATTCATGTCAATTGTGCAGTGAAGTTGATTCGATCTGAAGTGCGACTCCACTTATTGAAGGTATACATGTCGAAAGCACTCAGCATTTTGTAGCCTGTAGATTTCAGCAATTTATTGACCGTATCTACCTCATAAATTCGTTGCTTGTGCATCTCTTCATAACGTCTAAACAATTCACCTTCTCGAATAAAAAAAGTCAGGAAGGTGCGGCACATTTTGGTATGATAGAGGTAATTATTTTTCCAAATATAGGAATAATCTTCGTGGTTTTCGGAGAAAGTCTTGTTGTGGAAATGTTCAACGATGTTCCGTTCCGTTGTTACGTCAAAGATAAACAACCCATCTTCCGCGAGATGTTCTGAAACAGTTTTGAACACACCACTTAATTCATTTTCGTCGCAGGCGTAGTTTATGCTATCGTAGGTGCAAAGGATTGCGTCAAACTGCTGGTTTAACCGGAAATTGAGCATATCTCCGTGATGGAATGTGATTTGTAAATTTTGTTCTTTTGCCTTTTCGCGAGCAACGTCCAACATTCCCTTTGCTCTATCTATGCCGGTCATTACATATCCCTTAGAAGCTAACAGGGCAGTCAATGCTCCTGTGCCACACGCTAAATCAAGGATCTTACGCGGTTCACAATCGTACATCCTGAAAAGTGATTCAATATAATCGCTCCAGCGTGAGTAATTGACGTTCCGCATCATTCGGTCATAGGCATAAGCAAATTTTTCGTAAGGCGGTGTTAGTAGCATTGATGTCAGTTGCTCAATTCTTGTTTATATCCTACAGCAGCATTGAGCATCCCCAGGAGAGTATTGATTTCTTCTGCGTCCCAAGTTTCATTAGCGTTTGCTTCAAGAGCATATTCACCGGCAGCTTTTATTTTTCGCAGATTGATTTTTCCTGTGATAAAACTAAAAGGTAGTTGTTGCGCTGCACTTTTGACTCGTTCAAATGTATTTATTATATCATTGCGGTTTACACCTTCTGGGGCTTGTCTAACCATTGCATCTTTCAAAGTCTCCGAACCAAATTCGAAAAGTGCACCAATGATAAACCACTGTAAAATCGAAAGGCAAACCATGAATATCAATAAAACAGTTAACGCTTTAGTCAGATGGCGTTTCCAGTTTCGATTTTTCGTACTCATTTCAATGCTCCCTCAATATATTTTAACGTGAGCTCGGTATAAGAGATATATAGTTTTTAATGCTTTTAATTTTACTCTAATAACAACGGTAGGTGCGGTTTCTAACTGCACTTTGAGCATTAAACTGTTAGTTTGTGCATCCGTGGAACGCAAACTGAATGAAGATTAATTTATTAATTCGGTAATTTTCTGTCCGTACGAGGCAGATGTGCCCGCTGCTGGCGAGGTTTGCTAACCTCGCTAAATTACCGATTTATTTTTTAAACTTCATACAGTTTGCGCTACAAAAAATTCCTTATGCCGAACTCACGTTATTTTAGCCAAATGCAATTGCATGAAATACAGTAAAAACATACTAACATTTCACTTGAATGTTGTCAATAGAAAACCAATGTTCGGGTGTGTAAAGTTTTGGTTATAAGTTCATGCTGCCTGTTTGAGTTCATTCCAATATCTGTCCCACGCTCCATTTTTT
>JAGWBU010000063.1 GCA_021295735.1 Candidatus Poribacteria bacterium
AGACGGTCAACTCTCTGAGAAAACCGCAGTCGCAAGGAAGCACAAGCCCCTACCTTTAGGTAGTGGGTACCTATGACGTAACACTCTCTCTAAATACTATTCATTATAACTGATAATATCATGAGGAGATTATTATGATATACAGGACAATAAAATCAATTACAAAGGCGATCCTTGTAATCGCTTTATGTTTTACAACACTACCAACGATTTGGGGTGTTGATACTGTCCTTTTTGAAGAAGATTTTGAGGCAGTGAAACTTGAAGATAGCATAGAGGAAGGGGTAAAAGGCGTTAAAGTTTGGTCAGGTATACCACCTGAAGGTTGGGAAATTACAAACGAAAATCCTAAAGACCTCGGCATGCCCGAATGGCGAACGTGGGCAATTGTTGACCTTGAGTGGTGGAGACAAACTGCTGGTGACCAAGAACGCAGTCAGTTCACTACGAAACAGAAGGACGGTAAAGGTATAGGGAATGGCGCGGTTTCAGACCCAGATGAGTGGGACGATTGGGAAGTAAACGGTGACCCCGACGGTAAAAGTGCCTGGAACGGTCACTTAATTACGCCCTCTATTAAAATCAAAGGTGCAACTGCGGAATCACTTGTTTTAACATTTGATTCCAGTTGGCGCCCTGATGACCCCCAAAGAGGTGAGATAACAGTAAGTTTTGACGGCGGTAAGGAAGAACGAATCCTATTGTTTGAGAGTTCCGGTGTGCAGACCCTTGTCACCATTCCTACTTTAAAGAAAAATGAGGAAAGATTAAACGATTTAGAACAGGTAAACGAAACTTTAGAAATCCCGATTGACAATCCAGCGGATGCCGCTGAGATGGTTGTTAGTTTCGGTCTCCTTAATGCCCGGAATGATTGGTGGTGGGCGATAGATAACATCAAACTCATAAGCACTGCATTTGATGTAGAACCGAGAGATAAATTAGCAGTGAAATGGGCAGAAATAAAACGCTTAAAATAACCCGCAACATTATGAGCAACTCAACCTCGCCTAAAATTCGGCAAACTAACCTTCAAGAAGTGTAATGCCCTTTCCCTCAAAGGCATTACCCTTTTATATTTTATACCATTTCTAAACAATAACTTCTCATTAACAAAAATGCGTTTGTAGTCGCGCAATTTATTGCGCCTCGGACATTTCTTTCAAAGAAAAATAATTCATAGCATTGGTATTATATCAAATTAACCTGATTCCACTCGATAGGCACGCTTTGTAAGCGCACCTAATCCACAAAGAATACCATAAATCAGCTAATTTGGTATTATTGACTTGTAGGAGAAAGTGTCATGAAAATATTAGTAACTGGCGGCACGGGCCGTATTGGATCAAATCTTACCAAAAGACTATTAGAAAAGGGACACGAAATCCGTTGTTTTACCTATCCCGGTGATACCAATCGTGTTGACAGATGGAAAGGTAATAACAAAGTTGAAACTTTCCTCGGTGATCTGCGCGAATACGAAGATGTTAAAAAAGCCGTTGACGGTGTAGATGCAATCTATCACATTGCTGCAGCTTTTGGCGGTCCGTTTAATAACCGTGATTATTTGGCTATCAACGGAATGGGCACGCTCAACATTTTAGAATGTGTCCGCGAATTCAATAAAAACATACATCGCCTCGTCTATGCGTGTACCGAAGCAATCTATTGGCGTCTAACGGAAAAAGGGAGACTTTTCAACGAACTCATCACGGAGGATATGGTCGCCAAATACCACAACATGCCTTATTTCCTCACGAAATGGATCGGCGAAGAACTTTGCATGACGTATCACCACCAATACGGTGTGCCTTCTACAGTGTTTCGGTTTGCTACTGTCATTGAACCGAGCGAATTTCTCAATAACGATGGATTACCCAAACTATTTGTCTTTAGCACTATCTATAACCGATACAAAAACTATAAAGGCAACGACCCAGTTGAATTAGAGACTGCAGAAGCGGTAATGAAAGCGTGGAACGGAGAAGAAAAGTTTATACTCAAACGGAACCCTGACGGACGTCCTTACAAAGAACATTTTGCCGATATACGTGATATTGTTCAGGGATTGGTCTTAGGAATAGAAAAGGATGCTGCTGTCGGTGAAGAATTCACCCTCGGTGGAAAAGGTGTTTTTAATTTCGCAGAGGTTATTCCTTACCTATGTGAACGCTATCATAAGGATTTCGCCGATATAAAACTCCCGAATACCAACTATTTTGAGTTTGATCTCAGCAAAATCAAAACCTTATTGGACTATGAACCGGAACATGATATAGCAAGCATCCTTGATGCAGCAGAAGCGATGGGGCGTGGCGAAGATGTTGGCATCATCCCAACAGGGGTCCGATGGGGTTGAAAATAAATTGTCTTGAAAACGACAGAAAAATGCGTTAAACTTAAGTTATAGGATAGATTTAGACCTTAAAAGTATTTGAGAATGTTAGGAGATACACCATGAAAACAACATTTTGGGCCTACCGGAATTGGGCGATTCTGCTTGCTTTCGCTTTCTTAGTAGCAAGTTGCGCCACAGTCACAACGATAACAACTACCGATAGATACGTCCATTCAAGCACTAAACACTTGGATAGACATATTGATGCTGTGCTTAAACGAGAAGGACTTGAACCTTCAAGACAGACAAATGATACCGAATTTCTTAGGCGTATCTATTTAGATATGACAGGAAAGATTCCGACGCCGGAAGAGGTGTTAGATTTTGTTGACGACGGTTCTCCGAACAAACGTGCAAAGAAAATTGATGAACTTATTGGGAGCAAAGAATCTGTTGATTATTGGACACTGTTGTGGGTCAACTGGTTAATCGGTAGACGTGGCGATGGTGATGATCAACGCATCGGTTTGAATAGTTGGGTACGTGAAGCACTTGAGACGAACATGCCTTACAATCAGTTTGTCAAAGAACTTGTCGCTGCCGATGGAGAAACAAAGGACAATGCAGCAGGCAATTACGTCCTACGTTATGAACGTTCACCGGTCTTTTTAACTTCTCACACTTCTCGCCTGTTTCTCGGTCTCCCGATGCAATGCGCTGAATGTCACGATCATAAGACGGAAGCTTGGTTACAGGAGGATTTCTACAGTATCGCCGCCTTCTTTACAGGTATTGAAAGCGAGGAAAAAGAAGAATTTCAAGGCATGGATATGATCGGTAATCCGAAGATGATGCAAAATATCCTTATCAAAAACACGCCAAAACAGGACAGATCAATCTACGTCGAAAGCATGAAAGAATCTGTTCCACCGCGTTTCCTTGATGGCGCTGACTATAAAGGAGAACTTACCAAAAAACGTGAGGCACTCGCCGAATGGATGACCGCTAAAACAAACCCTTATTTTAGCAAAGCCATCGTCAATCGGATATGGAAACACTTTATGGGACGCGCTTTTGTTGAACCTATTGACGGATTCGGTGAAGAATATCCTCCCACTAATCCTGAACTATTAGCGTGGTTAGCTGAAGACTTTGTCATTCATGGATACGACTTGCAACATCTGATGCGGATTATTCTCAATTCTAAAACGTATCAGCGAAGTTCAGAGACGAATAAGAGGAACGAGGATGATGAAATTTATTACTCGCACGCCTATATGAAACCTTTGAGTGCTGAGCAATTCTTCTACTCTATGCTTCAAGCCACCGGTTTTGAAAGATTACAGCAAGTTAAAATGGAAGGTATCAATAGACAAGGCGAAGATCGCGAGGGGATGCGACGAGATATTGAACAAAAGAAACGCGATCATCTCAACAAGTTTCTCTTTCTGCTTGATAACGGTGAGATGGAAGAGATTGAAGCGTTCAACGGAACAGTGCCACAAGCACTTATGATGATTAACGGACCTCTTGTGAACAACAGCGCGAATTATAAGGAACGCGGTAGTTTTATCAACTATGTCCTTGGTAATTGGCGAGATACGGTTGACAGGGTTCAGTTTATCTATCTCACTGTGCTGTCACGCAAACCGACTGGTAAAGAACAAACCTATTTCCAACGCTATTTAGATCGAAGTCTATACAGAGACAAAGACTTGGCTTATGAAGACCTCTATTGGGTTTTACTAAATTCAGCAGAATTTTCACTAAACCATTAGAACGAGATATGCGGTTCGCTAATCCGGCGAACCGCTTCCGAAAAAGGAGTATTATCAAATGAAAAGATATGGTATATTTGTCCTCTTATGTTGTTTTACCTTCGGCATTGCGACAGCTGCAATGGCACAACTGTATTTTGAGGATAATTTTGACAACGCAAACAAATCTGAAGATAAATGGGTTCCCTTGTGGGGTGAATGGGAATTTAAAGATAAAGAATATCATCAACTCTCAAACGATTCCAACTGCATGAGCATTGTTTCGGATGATTTTTGGGATGAGGATTGGAATGAGTACACCTATGAAGTGCGTGGGAATAAAACCAGTGGTGCTGAAGGGTTCCTGATTATGTTCAGGTGCCAAGGCCCGATGGAACCACGGGGAAAGGCACTTAAAGAACACCCACCGCGCATGCAAAAGCAGGCAAGGTTAGAGTACTGGTGGAACCTCGGCGGTTGGGGAAATACCACTTCAAAAGTAGAGTCGTGGGGTGGTGTAGCAAGCCCGAACACTAACCACACTATCGAAACAGGGGAATGGTATAGCATCAAAATTGTTAATACCCCTACCAGTTACACGCTTTACCTCAACGATGAAAAAGTGGGTGAAACTATTAACGATGCGACCAGAGATGGTGTCGGACGAGTCGGCGTGGCAACGTGGTCTACCACTGCCAGATACGAGGATGTGCTCGTTTACGGACCTGACGGTCCGCTACCCGTTAATCCCAAAGGCAAAGTCGCAACCACTTGGGGATTCCTCAAAGCTGGTAGGTAAGGTTATTTTACTTTAAAAGATTGAAGGCAGTGCCATTACAAATGGTCCTGCCTCTTTTTGTCTTTCTATCAATTTTTCTTGTGGAAGGATTTGTAACCCCGATTTCAACAATGTATTCTGTAGGAGGGGTTTGTAACCCCGACTTTCTAAAAAGGCAAACTGAGCTGCTGTGGAGTTTGTTCTGTTGATGGAAATCGTTTATTCCCATTCAGGAGCGCGAGATAATCATCTTTATTTCTAACGTGAGTTTGATAATAAAATTCAATAACCACTGTCCGTTGGGTAGAACGGAATAAACAAAAAATCGGACATAAAACAGAAAAGTGAGTGAAACCCAATTTGGATAATGAAACAAATAGCGCGTGCTTGGCAATTCAGCGAACGACTCGGATTGAAGACGATGTCTGAAAAACCTTGAAACTTTTCAAGTTCTTCCATTAAGTCTTTCTTTTTTTGGTATAATGCCGTGATGTATAACCAGTCATAGAAAGCCGTTTTAGGTTCTGTAGGAAAGTCTTCTCCACAGAAGTTGAAAGCAATAAATCTGCCGAATCTCATAAAGTCGGTGCTTGGAATAACGAATCGCTTACTCTATCGATCCCCAACCTGCTCACGTACAGGCGGGTTCTCCAGTGATTCAGGTTCCGGACGTTGATCTAACCACCACGAAAACACAACTACCAAACACGCAAACACAATGGCACTGAGTGCCATCGGCATACCCACTGTTTTCTCCTCCTCAGTATCGCGTTCCGCCTGCATACGTATCCTGAATAGGGCAATAACACCTGACAATACGACAACAGCAGCCAATACAAGGTTCGCCTGCCATGGAACACTGAAAAGCACTGTAATGAGTGAAATCACAGCAACTGTCATACTCAATAAAGCAAATGAATTGTAAGGTGTGGTATCTACTTCTTTACTGACGGATAATTTGCTGTACTGACGCGGTGGCACAGGAACAGGAACATCATCTTGATATGTCATCTCGATGAGCCGAATGAATTCAGCTAACAATTTCTCCTGCTGAATCCACTCATAAAGTGTTGGATATTCGTGTCGGAGAAGCATAACGAATTCTTGGCGTTGCGCACTAAAATCAGTAAACTCCTCCCAGTCGTTTTCTGCCACAGTGGTATAGGGTTCCGGACCAACGCGCAATTCATACCCTTTCCCTTCTACATAAACAACACTACCGATATCTTCACGTTGTGCAAGTAATATCTCTCCAGAATCAGTTGTCAATTGTTGATCTTCCTCTGCAACAGCAGCCATGTCGCGTTGTTTTAGTGTTTCTGCCATCTCTGCAGATTGTGTTGTTACCTTATTACCAGCAATTGCAACGTCAATTTGACTTACTAGTTCAAGAGCAGTAACTTCATGCTCTGGTGCCACAAACAGGGCGGTTCGGCGTTCCCGTTTTACTTGTACAGGACGACAGCGAATCTGTTGCGCACCCAAAGTTGCCTGAATGAGTTTCACTTCCCACTCATCGTTAGTGCGGTAAATCTCGACCCAATCGGAAGTATCACCAACTTCCTCACCTATGAATTCTGAAATCTGGTTCAATCTACCTTGGCTAACCTGTGCGTCCTGCAACGGATTACTCAGTTTGCCTCTTTCTCCATCCATTACGACTCCTTGACACAAGCATCGGATTGCAAGCAATGCTCAAAATTATTGTCCATCTCAATTGTATATAACGTATGCTGAGTATAAATTATGTTAATAGTTCTGTATAAACTACTTCTGTCAAAGCCGTGTTCTTTTCACTACTAAACAAATGTTCCGCGCGCTGACGTGCCGCTTTTCCCATTTCTGCCAACTGTTCTCGATCAGCAGCGAGTTTTGCAATAGCAGACGCAATCGCCTTGGCATCCTCAGGCGGCGCCAAAATTCCGGTTTCAGGTGTCACCAACTCTTTACTTCCACCAAGCGGCGTGGCAATAACCGGTTTGCCGACTGCCATCGCTTCAATAATGGTACGTGGGCATGCCTCTGGGATAATAGAAGGCACTAACACAATGTCAAGCAGCGTTGTAACCACGCGTGTATCAGGTAAAAAACCGGTGAAAACCACAGAATCCTCAACCTCTAAATCAGCTACCTCTTGTTTTAGCGACGCCATATAATCGTGGTCTTTCTGGAAATAAGGTCCACCGACAATTAGTAGTTTGATATCAACCGCACTATTGAGAGAAGTCTTTTTCAATTCAGCCATCGCCCTCACAAGAAAATGGATACCCTTTTCCGGTGTTATCCGCGTCACAACACCCAACAGTATTGGCAGCGCCGACTCACTCTCTACAAGTTTAGTATTTTCCAAAAAGAGTTCTGATCGAAGAGCATCCACTTCTGCTTGTGATGCTTGAAAAGCCTCCAAATCCACGCCGTTATAGATTAGCATCTGCTTTGCTTCAGGCGCGAAATCCCAACGTGTTGCCTCCGATACCAGAATTACTCGACTTAGCAGCTTTTCACAAATCTTGTCCAGAATGCCGTAGGATGTTGCATAGCGTTTGTGCATTAGGATTGGGATGCGGTTCATTTTTGCTACGATGCCGCCAAGCAGTGCCACGGAAAGCGAATTGGCATGGATAAGTGCAATTGCATGCTGCTTTACTACCCGATGGAGTTGCAGAATAACCCGCAGTTGCCGAAGATCATTGAACAAATCTTGGAACGTAAATCGCTTTACCTTGTCGGTTTTATTATGCGCTTCAGGAAGAGACAATGGAACAACTTGTGCGTCTGTCTTTGCCACTTCCGCCGCAAACGGACTTCCCCCAAGACAACCCACAAAAGGTGTCCAACGTTGTTTATCTAACAACTTTAACAGCAGTAGGAGACTTCGTTGTCCACCGCCAATGCCTGAACCGCTATCAAGATATAGAATGTTGTATTTTGATGGATCGGGTGTTTTCATCTTCCCACGTAATATGAATCTTTATACAAGTATTGGGCAATCTGTCTCCCATCCGCTCTGCCCACTCAATAATGCAGATACCGTCCCCTTCAACATACTCACCTAATCCAAGGTCGGCAATCTCCGCAGCAGTTTCAAGACGATACAGATCAATGTGATAGATAGGAATTTTACCATTATATTCGTTTATGAGTATATAAGAAGGACTGCTGACGACCTCACCCGGCGCGATGCCAACACCACGCGCGATGCCTTGTGTTAAACACGTCTTGCCTGTCCCCAGATCACCGATTAGTGCGATAACGTCACCAGAGTTCAGTGTTTTGCCGAGTTTCTCTCCGAGAGTTTGTGTTTCCTGCGGACTCTCTGTCCTAAATACCTTTTCCATTACGCTCCTGCTGCACACCGCAAGATATCCTCTTGCGTCAAATTCTCATTGACAAATTCGCCTGTAATTCTGCCTTCATGTAATACCAATACCCGATCACTCATTCCTAAAATTTCTGGCAGCTCTGAAGATACTAACACGATAGCAACGCCTTCATCAGCAAGCTGCGCAGCCAAAATATGAATTTCTGCTTTTGCACCGACATCAATCCCGCGCGTAGGTTCATCAAGAAACAGTATCATCGGACGCGTCATCAACCATTTGCCTAAAACTACTTTCTGTTGATTTCCACCGCTGAGCTGACGAACAGGCACATCAAGAGAAGGCATTTTAATGCGGAGCGAGTCAGCAGAGTGCATGCTTTTTTGATACTCTACTTGACGGTTGATTACACCAAACGATGTAATTTCTCCTGATGCACGTAGACTTGTAAGTGTCATGTTCCGAACGACATCGTTATCCAGAATAAGTCCATACCGTTTCCGATCTTCGCTGACTAACGCCATTCCCTTCTGTATAGCATCGCGCGGTGAGCGAATATGGATACGTGTTCCATCTCTATAGACTTTTCCATCCCATTTCCCTGAATACGCACCGAAGATAACATTAATAAGTTCTGTTCTGCCTGCCCCCATTAACCCAGCGATTCCAAGGATTTCACCTCGCCGCACATCAAAACTTATATTTTCAAGACGCGGTGGTTCTGAAGGGTAGGTGCTTAAATCTTCAATCCGTAATGCTACTTCTGCTTTTTCTGGTAATGGCGAAGTATGTTCACGATCAGGAAAAAGTGTTGTCAACTCACGCCCGACCATCTGTGAAATCAGTATATCTTCGGTGCATTCATTAATTGATTGCGTTGCAACCGTTTTACCATCGCGGAGCACAGTCACACGGTCAGCAATCTGAAATACCTCTTTGAGTTTGTGAGTAATATAGATACAAGTTACACCTTTATCCCTTATCTGTATTAGAATCTGTCGGAGAATATCTACTTCACTTTTAGTCAACGCCGCTGTCGGTTCATCAAGCACAAGCAATCTTGCATTGCGGGATAATGCCTTTGCTATTTCCACAAGTTGTTGTTGTCCAATACCGAGTTTATAGACTTGCCCTTTTAGCGGTATTTCCAATCCAAACTGTGCCAACAGCTGCCCCGCATCCTCATGCATGCGTGATTTGTCAATTATGCCGAATTTACGCGGTTCCTTGCCGAGATAGATATTCTCCGTAACCGTCATCTCTGGGATTAGTGCCAATTCCTGATGAATGATAGCGATGCCCGCGTGTTCTGCATCGCGCACGTTACGGAAACGTTGTTCAACACCGTTAATATGTAGGTGTCCTTCATAAGTACCATACGGATGCACTGCGCCAAGCACTTTAATCAACGTTGATTTGCCCGCTCCATTCTCACCACAAAGCGCCTGGATTTCTCCAGAATGCACCTCAAAATTCACGTCATCTAACGCACGCACACCGGGAAAATCTTTTGTGATTGCCTGCATGTTGAGAAGTGGGCCTGCCATTTTTCGTTGATGCTCCAATACTGAGATTCTCGTTATTATAGCAGGATCAAGTGCTGGATTCAAGGTTTTTGTCGTTTACTATACTTCTGTTCATCTTGACTTTTCCGACATGTTGATATATAATACCTCTATAACACAAGAATATGGCAATATAGCGAAAAAATTATTAACAGATGTTGGACGTTCGGAAACATTGATACGAAAAAACAAACTGTTAGGAGCGATGTTCTAAAAATGTTAACAAGAACTGACATTGAACATGAAAAGTTAAAAGATGACTCTCCATTTTTCAGGGCAGCCCTTGCACCGACCAACGAGGAACAACAGCTGCTTTTCACGCTTAAAAACCTCGGAAAACTGCCGGCAAGATTTGATGGACAATTGTTTGTACCTTTATTGGAACACCATAATCCGAAAATCCGATGCCTTGCCATAAAGAATGTCGGAAAGTTAAAAGACAGGCGTTTTTTACCGGAACTCGTCGCGTTTGCCAAAACCGAGAAAAACACACTCGCTCGCCGCGAAGCGGTATCAGCAATAGGCAGGCTCAAAACCGAAAATGCAATTCCGATTTTGACGCAATTTACCATGGATACTGATCCAAAGATTATACTGCAGGCACTGCGCGGGCTGCTTTACTTTAAAGAACATCCTAAAGTCCAATCAGCGTTAGCATCTCTTGCTGAACACCCTAATGAATTGATTCGGGAACAAATAGCGAGAGAACTGAAGGAGCATAGACAGACAGAAACTTCCAAAACGCGAAACCATCCTGCCAGTCTGGACACACTTAAAAATGTAATGGTCCGTGCCGACGTTCAAGATGTGTTAAAAGTTATCCCAGACGAGTCAATCCATCTTACTTTTACATCTCCACCGTATTACAATGCGCGCGACTATACCATTTTTCCGAGTTATAAGGCGTACCTTGATTTTCTGACTGCTGTATTCAAGGAAACGCACCGTATTACAAAAGAGGGACGTTTCTTTGTACTTAATACATCACCTATTATTGTGCCACGCATTAGCCGTGCTCATTCCAGCAAACGATATGCGATTCCTTACGACATTCACCCGCGCCTTACCAAAATCGGATGGGAGTTTATTGATGACATCGTATGGGTGAAACCTGAGTACGCTGCGAAAAATCGAAACGGTGGATTTTTCCAACATCGTAAACCCCTCGGTTACAAGGCTAATTCAGTCACTGAAAGCGTTATGGTGTACCGGAAAAAAACAGACAAACTGATTGATTGGAATCTACGCCAGTATGATGACGAAACAATTGCTGCAAGCAAAGTTATGGGTGAGTATGAAAAAACGAACGTTTGGCAAATCAATCCAGCAACAGATAAAATTCATCCGGCAGTTTTTCCGCCTGAACTGGCTGCGCGCGTTATTCAGTTTTATTCTTTTAAAGGTGACCTTGTTTTTGACCCATTTGGGGGCAGTGGGACTGTCGGACACGTTGCTCTGGCTCATGAAAGATATTTTTTCCTCTGTGAAAAAGAGGCAGAATATATTGAACGGGCAAAACAGATGCTTGATACATCCTTATTTTCTACCACAAACCCTCGGACACTTTCACTTACTGAATTGGAATCTGATATAGCAGAGGAAACTCAAAAACTATGACTGTTACTGGTGCCGTTATAAAAAATATCATTCGCAAACTTTTTGCAGGAGAGGATTATCGCACCGAAGTTCTGGCTTTGATTAATGCTAAGTTTTTGCAATATGCTGTAGACTTTTTCAAGCGTGTAGCTTGGGCAAAGCTGGATAATAAATCTGTAACAGTTGACTGGTACAAAAAGGAATTTCTCAATTCAGATTCATTCCGTCCAGAAGAAATTGCTATTCATTCAGGTCTAAATAAGAAAACAATTACAAATGCATACAATTCAGCTAAGAAACAAATTGTGTTAGAAGCATCCTTAGAACATTATGATACTCTCTATAACGCTATTAACAGTTTGACTGAACAAGATGACCTTGATGTGACACTCACAATAAAATTTCGAGATGTTAGTGTTGATTTGAATGTTAATGAAAGTTTAATTGTTATCAATACACTCGCTGTTAAACGTTCTGCGCTCCGTGGAGCGTTTTGGAGCACATCAGGAAAACAGGTCGAAAAACCGTTAATGGTGACGCTTTGTGCGCTTTTCCAAGTGCCGAAAAAGTGCTTTGACCAAAAGAATCTTCCAGAATCGGAACGCGAATCCGATTTTTATCTCTTTGATGAAACAGGTAAGGATTATCCTTGTGAAGTAAAGTTGATGGGAAAAGGCAACCCCGAAAGCGCTGATGCAGTGTTCGCTCGTGGTAGCCGCGTTCTTGTAGCTAATAAACTCTCTGATACTAACAAACAACAGATGGATAAAGATGGTATCACTGGGTAGAACTTCAAACTCAAGATGGATACAAACGATTTGAACAAGTGTTAAAGGCACTGTCAATCCCTTGTAAACCTTTTACTGGAAATCTTGAAGAAGCGTTAGAAAAAATTTTATCTCTTATTCTTTCCGATGATGTTCAAGATTCTGTAACCCCAGAGATGGTTTTGCAGGAGAATCTACTGAGTAACAACTCCGACTCAGAATTATTGGTAGAATTTGACTGAAAATCTTGGATATTAATACTTCAATCCTATCGGTGGTCTACCTTTCATAGATGGCGAAACATAGTCGCAGAAGATGCACTAATATGGTTTCGTCATCTCGAAATAACCTTATTTGACAAACAGCGATCTGAAAAAACACACATAAAACCGAATTTTATTTAACGAATGTAAATTTTTATTGACTTATAATGAAAAATATGTTATGCTAAAATAATGATACTAAAATTTACGGAGAAATACTATGTCTGAAGAAAAAAAGAATGAAATCGCTCCTGTAGATGCTGAATATGAGGTTGTTGACCAAGTTGATGACCAAGCAATCGTTGAACTGATGACTGGACAGACAATCCAAGATTACGTTTACTCTTTCAAACAAGGGGGACGCGTCGTTGAAGGGTTGACGTTGGCAGGTATTAACGAAGCTGCGAACCGAAGAGGTGGTATTCAGGTAGAAGAGATGAAGTATGAGGAACTTGAGCATTCCTGGATTGCCACTGTCAAAGCAGTAGATACGATCACAGGTTCATCTCGTTGGGGTGCGTATGAACAGCCGAAGATGAACGGGAGTCGTTCCGATCCGTTTGCATTTACTAAAGCGGTTCATAAAGCACAACGGAATGCAATCAAACAGTTGCTACCTGTTCCAGTAATTCGTGAGGTGCTAAATTTCTATCTGCATCGCAAAGCAGGCGGCGGCAATGCCCAGCAACAACCTCAAACACCACAGTCCGGTGATAATATCACTAACGCACAAAAAGCTGCTTTCGCAATTGCGAATAAGTTGTCAGAACCACTTGAAAAGGCAAGTATCAGTAAGGCAGACCTCTGGAACTATATTAAACGCAAGTACAGCGTAGAATCCCGAAATGACATGTCCGAACAGCAGTGGACACAACTTGCCGCAGAACTCAAAGCTGCAGAAACTACACCGAAATTGCTTGACGAACTGAGCAACCGTATTAAGCAATTAACCGCCGCAAATGAGGAAAGTGAAGTGCCTACTGTTAAAGAATCGGACGAGACTGAAACTTACAATGAAGCCGAAACCGATAAAACCGAATCTAAGGAACCCAATTTTTAACAATAGGAAACAATGTCTCTCAAAGCAGGATCCGCCAGATCAAATATCACACCGCCACTTGGAACAGCAATACCAGGTGGATTTCGTCCGAGATACGCGCAAAACGTTGGTGATGAACTGTTCGCTAAGGCACTCGTCATTGATAACGGTTCAACACGCATAGCGCTTGTCACATGTGACCTTATTGCAGTGACACAGAAAATGGTTGATGTCGCCAAGCAGCGTATCGCAGATCGGTGCGACATATTTCCTGAACATGTGATGATCAACGCTACGCATACGCATACAGCGGTTGCAGTTGCTAACCTGCTTGGCGTTGACGAGGATACTGATTATACCGATTGGGTACCCTTGAAAATCGCTGATGCTGCTGAACTTGCTGTGTTGCGGCTTGTACCAGCACGGGTTGGATTTGCAAGTGTTTCTGAAGACCGCATCACTTTCAATCGGCGTTGGCACATGAAAGATGGCACCGTTCGCATGAATCCGGGTATTGAACATCCCGATCTTGTTAAACCGACCGGTCCAATTGACCCTGAACTCGCAATGATGTATGTTGAAACGGAAGACAAAATACCGATCTCAGCAGTTGCTAACTTCTCGCTTCACTACATTGGCACGGACAACGGCAGCGCACTTTCTGCCGATTACTTTGGACACTTTGACCACCTGATGCAACGCTATTTAGGCGAAACTTGTATTTCACTGCTTTGGAATGCAGCATCGGGACAAATAAACAATATTGATTTCAGCGGACAAACAAAGTGGACAGCACGGGGACATCAGCAAGCAGTGAAAATGGCGAACGTCCTCGCAGGGCATTTCATCACTGAGATGCAGTTCATGGAGATGCATGAAACCTTACAACTCAGTGGAAAACTTGGTACGTTGACGTTTCCGAGAAAGCAAATCACATCCGAGGACCTTGAAGTCGCAGAAAAGGTATTATCAGTAGAAACAGGTACTTATGATGGATATGAAACTGGTCCCTTTAGTTGGGTGGTTGGGCAACCGATTCCGAAAAATCTTGTGGATATTTATGCACTTGAATGCCAACGGTTAGCGAAATTACCGGAACAGATGACTGCACTGGCTCAAGTGCTGCGTCTTGGTGAGGCTGCGATTGTAGCGTTGCCTGGGGAAGTTTTCGTTGAGACTGGTCTTAACATCAAATCAAAATCCGATGCCAAACCTCTTTTTCTTGTCAGCTTGGCAAACGGTTATATCGGCTATATCTGCACGGACGAAGCGTTAACGCAGCAGGGCGGATACGAGACTTGGGCGGCGATGTCGTCCCTTCCTGATGTTGGCACAGTAACGGCTATGGAAGCACTCGTTGCTGCATTGTTGGGTTAGCCCGAATTTGTCTCTCATAAGTGTCAATTTAGCGTTACTTCAAAACGGTAGATGCGGTTTCTAACCGCATCGGTCAAAGTATATTATTAATTGTGAATTTACTACTGTCAATTCTACTTATTCTAACCCAAGTTGTTACCTATTGAATTTAATCGGTTTCGTTCTTTCTACTTGGAATGTTTAATCTTCCGCTCCAGCGGAGCGATATGTTTATAGCATGCACATAGTCTCATTCTTCCGCTCCAGCGGAGCGATATGTGAGAATTTTGAGCATGTTGAGTAGATATGTTGTCTTGTGTTTAGGTGGCAACTTACGTTATTCTAACAAACCTCTCAAAAGGAGTTTATCATGAAAAGAACACTTGTGTTTCTCACGGTAATTGGTATGCTTATCATTTTTGCATCGCTTAGTAAGGCTAATCCCCCGGACGGATTAGTGCTGCATCTGAGTTTTGATAAAAACACCATTGATGGCAATACCGTTAAAGATCTGTCTGAAGAAGGCAATGATGGAACGATTCACGGCGAGGCAAAGACAGCTGCTGGGAAGTACGGCGAAGCGTTGGAGTTTGATGGTACGGATGACTTTGTTGAAGTACCATTGGTAGATTCAATAACCTTTTCTACTGGCGATTCACTCACAGTACAGGTGTGGATCAAAACAGATGATCAGCCGCCAAGGAACGATGGGATTGTCGGAAACTATAAACAAGGGACTGTTCCGTTATGGCTGCTCTCTGTCAAGGGAGACGACGCAGCGGCTCGTGGCAAGGTAAGTTTTTCTGTTCGGGATCCGGAACGCACCAGTGCTGGGGTAACGTCTCCGGACTTCTTGAACGATGACAAATGGCATGTCCTCGCTGGTGTCCGAGACCAGGAAGCAAAAAAAGTCCGATTCTACGTGGATGGTACGTTGATTGATGAAGTTGATGACAACACAAAGGACATCAACAGCGGACAGTCTATATGGATTGGAGAGCATTTGAGTCGATTTTACAAGGGCCTGATTGATGAAGTGAAGGTGTGGAATCGTCCCTTGACTGCCGATGAACTTGAGCAGTCAGGGCAGCAACCGGCTCCAGTTGATGTCACCGGAAAGTTGACAACTACTTGGGGAACGATCAAGGCAACGCTCCAATAAACTACTTTCACTTTATCGTAGGGCGGGGTCTCTGTGCCCCGCCTTGGTTGTCTGAAGCAAGATTTACAGGATTATCAGATTTCCATGATTGTAGGCAACTTGAACAAACAAAACAACCCTAACTGGACGGCAAGCATATATAGACTTGGTTTGATTCCCTATACTTGTATTCTAATTTCAAACTCACACTAATTTGACATAAATCAGCATCCGAGTAAATATTCTCGGCTATTTAATGCGTCTGCTAACGAATGTATAGTCGGCGCATTTTCAAGTAACAAATCCCCAGTATAGTCTCCCGATTGCAAACGCTGTTTAATAGCCTTAAAATCCACATATCCTTCGCTTATTTCTGATAACACTCTTGCCTCTGTTTTCTGTTTAAAATGTACTGACGTCAGGTCATCCATCTTGACGTTACCCCAAAATTCCTCCGGTGGATTTAAGGTCGTTCCATCAGCACGATAGGTATTCGTTTCGTCATAAGTGAGTTTTACACCACCTGCAACAGCCAACCTCAAGGTTAACGTTGCTGACTGCCGCGCGTTCTCCACAGCAAAAATCATCGGATACTCCGGCAAAAGCGAGGCGTACCGCTGTAGATTGGAAATTGCTGCGTTTTCATCAATCTCACCTTCAGTATCCAGATCAACAAGACGCAACCTCGCTCGTGAAGGACACAGTAGATATGCCAATTTCTTCGCGCTAACAATCTTTTGTGTATCTGCCTTAATATCATTCGGTTTTGATAGCCATGAGTGAGACATTGCGTAGCTTAGCGTCAATCCTGCTGCTTTTCGGGCAAAACCATCAATCTCTTTAAATAAGACAGAATGTTTTGTTTTATCTGAATCAAAACCCTCATTTGTAATAGTGCTATCCCACACAGCATCACAGATAGCCTTAAATTCTGCATCGGTATAATCAAGCATCGCTTCTTCAAGTTTTTGAATGAGGTCACCGAATTCGGAGTTGCGGAGATAATCGCCTTCGCGAACCTCCATATCTCTAAATCCGTTTCCACCGAATTCAACCATCAAATCATCAAAACGCGCACCATTTTCTATCTCTTTAGCCCAGATATTGGTAACAATCCCAAGTCTTTCAAACATTTTGACATCCTCGTGCTGTTTAAGGTATGATATATAATGAAATATAAAAATATATTTATACATGGTAGCAGGCACGCTCCGCGTGCCGTCCGCACATTCAGCATTGATTTGGTGCCTTGTAAGCGCGCTGAATGACATGTAAGGTTAATTGGAAAATCTACTATAAAAGAAATCCATAAATAGGTCCTAACACATTTTCAAGGAGACGTTATGACACAAAATCCCAAATTCACCGATGAACTGAGGCAATCTGCCTCACCAATCTGGGAGGCAGATCTTAAACATCCATTCGTTCGCGGAATAGCGGATGGAACGCTACCAACAGAAAAGTTCAAGTTCTACCTAATTCAAGATTATCTGTTCCTATTGGACTATAGCCGCGTATTTGCTTATGGCGCTATCAAGGCGCACGATGAAGCGACAATGGCACTCTTTGCCAAACTGCTCGATGAAACGCTAAACACCGAAATGGATTTGCATCGTGGCTATTGCGAAAAATTCGGTATCTCTCCTGCTGAAATGGAAACAGCACCGGTAGCACCGACAACATACGCTTACACGCGGCACCTACTCCACGTTGCACAAATCGGCACGTTGGCAGATGTCATTGCAGGTGTGCTCCCGTGTCAATGGGGTTACGCTGAAATCGGCACGTCACTTGCTAAACACGGGGGTTCACCCGAACCACTATACCAAGAATGGATAGATATGTACGCTTCCCCTGAATTCCTTGCTTTAGGTGAATGGCTGCGGAACCTGCTGAACGACATCACAACTGAAAGCAGTCCCGCTGAAAAAGAGAGACTTCAGCAAAATTTTTTGCTTAGCAGTCGTTATGAATATCTGTTTTGGGAAATGGCATGGACTGAACAGGCATGGCAGATTTAATCTGATTTCTCAATTGGCAGTGCAAAATGAAATACGGTGCCTTGTCCTAATTCGCTTTCCAGCCATATTCGTCCGTTGTGGCACAGCAGAATATGTTTTGTAATTGCTAATCCTAAACCGGTACCCCCCATTTTCCGCGCGCGTCCTTCATCAACACGGTAAAACCGTTCAAAAACGCGAGATTGAGACTCTAATGGGATACCGATGCCAGTGTCTTTTATATGGACAACAATTTCATCGGCAGTATCTGGGTCTGTTTCAACCATTTCCGCTGACACGTCAATCACACCGCCATCAGGCGTATATTTAATAGCATTGTCAATGAGATTTACAAAAACCTGCATGAAAAGTTGGCTATCCACGTTTACTTGAGGTAAATCTTCAGGTATTTGCCACTGCAAGGTTACTCCTGATTCTTCCAACACTGGTTCAAACACATCCAAAATCTGTTCATGGAAAGCATTTAGGTGGCACAGCGAACGTTTCAACTCAACATCTCCCGATTCAAGCCGTGCCAATTCCAGTAAATCGGAAACCAATCGTGAGAGGCGCGCTGAGTGATTTAGTATCTTAACAATAAACTCTTTGCGTTTTTTGTTTTTCGTAGAGCCGTTATTCAGTAGCGTTTCCGCGTATCCGTGAATTGTGGTCAAAGGTGTCCGCAATTCATGTGAAACGTTGGCTACGAAATCCGCGCGAATCCGCTCCAATTGCCGCACATGGCTAACATCATGGATAACGATGACATACTCACGCTCTGCAGCGACGGGGACAATAGTTACTTCCGCCTCAGATTCCTTCAGATTCACAAGACGAATTTCTGCAAAAGCAACAGCCTCTGTTTGTTCTGCTTCTCTGAGTAGCGCCTGCAGTTCAGGAATACGGTTAATTTCAATCAATGCTCTGCCGAGATACATTTCTGGAAGGTTCAACATAACAATCGCGGCTGGATTGGCGTAAGTAATCTCGGATGCGCCGTTTACCAGCAACACCCCCTCGCTCATGTTGTTCAGGATAGTTTCTAAACGTTGATTTTCTATGGAAATCCTGTCAATCTGCTCCTGAACCCTGTCTGTCATTAGGTTGAAATTCCGTGAGAGTTGTCCTAATTCATTGTCAGATTTAACCTCAACCCGTGAAGTATTTTCTCCAGCAGCAATAGATTGTGTGATCTGCGTCAACCTATTAATCGGCTTAACAATCGCACCAGTGCTAAAAATCCCGAACAAAATTGCGAGAACTAATCCGGCTATAGTAGCATACAATAACATTCGCTGCTGGCTACCAATTGCCGTATTAATGGTTTCCTTTGGCAACGCGACACGGCAAAAACCTATTGATTTACCATTTCGTTCAACTGGAAACACAAGGTAACGGTACTCTGTCTGTGTTGTATCGCTAAAGCGGTCTTCACTACCAATCCCATTCTCAATAGCCTCCTGAACTTCTGGTCGAGAAAGGTGATTGTCCATCTCAATTAACAACTGATCATCTCGTTCCGTATCCCCCCAAACAACCCCATCCTCACCTATAAATGTCAAACGTACCTTTCCCGTCTTACCAAGTCTATCAACAAGACCATCAATTATTTCATAAGTAAACTTTTCTGTTTCAGGGAGTTTCTCAATAAGAAATTCTCTCGTTAATGCCGCCTGAACTTCCAACTCATTGGTAATACGATCACTAAGCACGCCTTCAAGTGCCCTGCCAAGATAAAAGTCCATTGCAAGAAGTACTAAAAGGACAATGCCTATGTAACTAAGTATTAATTGTGTTCGGATACTCATAAGTCTTTTCGTCTGCGCGTTATTGGGGTTCCGATTTAATGATAGCACATTTTTCAGGGAGTGTAAATATTTTGTCCATAGGTGGGTGTGTAAAGTTTTTGTATAAATCCGCACAACTCCTATTGTAGGGGCGGGTCTCCGGGGAATGCCAAAAGGCATTCGGACCCTTGATTTGGTGCCTGCCCGTTGCATGGCACGTCCTGCGCAGTGGCGGGGCACCAAATCAACGGTATGAATGCCTTTTG
>JAGWBU010000064.1:0-13535 GCA_021295735.1 Candidatus Poribacteria bacterium
TGGTCAGGTGTATAATCCAGCAGCTCACTTGCTTTGCGCGCTGATACATAAGTCATGTATATAGTATCACATAAATATCAAGGAATGTCAAGAAAAATGTAGATTTTTAGATACTGTTACTCAACCTTCAGCATTCATATTATTAGATATCTCTTCTTTAGAAAGAGCCCTTTCGTATATACGAACTTCATCAATTAATTTACCTAAAGGACTGGTGTGTTTACAAAACGCATCTACCTTGTCTGTAATACTGATTAAATACCAATATTCGGATTATCGTACTCGGATGATTCGTTTCCCTATGAAAGTTTGATCAAACATATCGGTAGTACGGACGTTGATAACGTGTGTTCCTATTGGGATATTTGCAGGGAGTTTCGATTGCCAGATGTGCGTTGACTTTGGAACACCGTAAATAAGCCGTCTTCCTCTTTGTGGCAGTTGGTTGTCTTCCTTCAGCATTTCCTTCATTGTTGCCCGTATTTCAGTATGCATTTGCCGTTCAAGATGGTACGTTTCGTCACGTTCTTTGAGTGCTTGAAAGTACGGGTCTTTCTGAGGCGTATAGGTCATCGGTTTCCATTTCCCGACTTCACCCAGACGGATTTCAACCTTTGAACGCTTAGTGCCACCAAAGATGTTAACCAGTACATCAATATTGCCAGTTTCCGACGACGCCACTTCCCATGGTGCCCATATATTCATTTGGTACTCAGCGGGTCGACGGGCAGCCTTAAATCGGATTGTATATTGATTTCCATCAAATGTGAAGATGCCATATCCATTGGGGGCACCATCTCGCATCGTTGTGTGGGGAATACCAACTTCATCAAGCGTACCCTGCCACCAGCTGCCTGATGTGGTTGCATGATTGTGGTGATGATGTGCGTCATCGCCATGCCAACCGTGCTCAGGTCCAATGAAATCATCATGTTGTACATGTGAGTGTGCGGACAAAGATAATGTATGGGGACGGTCACCGAGAAGATTCATCAATTTCTGTACATCACGCATCTCCGTCAATGGAATATGCATGGATATCACAACAAGCTGGTCTTTCGGTACAAAAGCAAGATCATTTCGAACAAACGTCAACTGCCGCTCTCCTACCTCACTGAAGTAGATAACTTTATTTTCCTCATCACGGGACCAATGGACATTGTCGATAATGATGAAATGGACTGGTCCCCAATCATAGGAATAGGAGGTGGGACCATAAACGCGTTCGAAGGTCTCATCGGCGAAGTGGTCAACTTTAGCAAGACGGTTCATATCATGGTTACCGTAGACGTTGTACCACGGTATCCCAACAGTAGCCATCACCTCGTTAAGGGGATCGAATAAGTTTAGATCGTCACCTACCAAATCACCAAGGCTGAGTCCGAACACCGCATCAGTACCAATAACTTCTTCAACCACATCATGAGCCAACCACTCAATCTCTTGCATATTATTGGGTTGTGTATCCCCGAAGACGAGTGCCTTAAAGGTGTCAGGTTCGGACTGTTCAGTGAGGGGAAAATCAATCGACTCTGGTAACGGTCCTGTTGGAGCGACGCCGGCATACCTTAATCCGTCTGGTGAACCGAGTGGTTTGTGAATGTAATAAAACTTTGGGAGTCGGTTTTTATCAATCGGTGTCATATAACCACGAGGTTTAATGACGAAAAGGATAGTGTCATCACTGACTGCAAGTGAGTATTTCCCGTTGGCATCGGTTTGGACAACATCCTGCCCATTAGAAACGCGAACCCCAGATAACCCTTTCTCATTATCGTCCATTACTTGATTTCTATTTGTATCCAGAAAAACAGTACCAGTAGCGGTTGAATTTGCTGCGACACTGTTTCCAATCCAGAGCGAAATCAAGATAACTAACAAAAATGTAAAATACCATTGCCTGTAAATCATACGATTCTCCTTGTTGCAGTTCATTTCAATCCCCATTCTCGACTGGGTTTCACCATCGGTTTGCAACTTGCACCTTTGTTGTAGAAATTACCAAGCCAACTCCCGTCCTTATGAAAAGAGAATCGGTAATCATTCTCTTCGTGAACGAGTTGGTATCGCTTATCATTGTTGATGCGAGGGTGGTCAGACCGATTGGGAGCACTGCTGTGCATCATATATAACCCGAATATAATAACGTCCCCCGGTTGCATGGGTTCTAACTCAATATTGATGTTGTGGTAGTGGATGGCAACTTTTTTCACCACACTGCGGAATCAATGATATGTAGAATATCCAATTTCCAAAGAAATCAAGCAAAATTAATCGTCAAAGACATATTACGCTACGAATATCTGTTCCGTCAATACTAATGAGACCAATTCAACTAAAAAGTGACAGCATACCCATCAGTTCTTGGATCAGATCCACCGATAAGCGCGCCTGATTCAGAATGAAGCTTGATCACCTGCGCACTGCCTGGACCGCCCCAATCCCCGACAAGTTGGAGTTCATGCCCTCTTTCTGCTAAACCCTCTTGAGTATCTGACGAAAATCGTGTTTCTAATTGGAGGTGATTAGAACAGGTGTGCGGGATAGTCGATTCCATTGGATTCTGGAGACTGCGCCAGCGCGGCGCAGAAACTGCCTCTTGCGGTGTCATGCCAAAGTCAAGAATATGCGTGACTAACTGAAGGTTAGTTTGTACCTGTGTATCTGCGCCCGGTGTGCCACACGCTAATACGGGTTTGCCATCTTTTGTAACAATAACAGGGTTCATTGTGTGTCGCACACGTTTGCCCGGCATCAGACAGTTCGGATGTTCCTCTTCCAAATGCCAATAGGTCATTCGGTTGTTTAGCAGAATGCCTGTATCACCCGCTACCAAGCTGGAACCGAAGCCAGATTGGATACTCTGCAGTACACAGACAAGATTTCCTGCGCGATCAGCAGTACAGAAACAGGTAGTATCTTCGTGTGCTTCCGGTCCGCCTGCGGGGACATCAACAGCGGCCTTCTCCAAATCTATCCGTTCTGCCTGTTCAGCAGCGTAAGATTTAGATAACATGCCTTCTATGGGAACATCTACCCAATTTGGGTCTGCCATATATTTTTCTCTGTCAGCAAAGGCGAGTTTTTTTGCTTCAACCATCAGATGAACACTTTCTGCAGTATTGCATCCCAATGCTTGCAAATCAAACAATTCTACAACGTTCAATTCTTGCAATAAGATATGTCCACTTGAATTAGGCGGCATTTCATAGACTTCGTAACCGCGATAACTTACGTGTATCGGTTCGTCCCAGTGGGCATGGTAGTTTGCGAGGTCTTCTGCTGTTAATAGTCCGTTGTATGCATGACTGAATTCAGCAATTTCCTTAGCAATTTCGCCTTCGTAGAATGTTTCTCTGCCATCTTTAGCGATTTTGCGGAGGGTTGTGCCGAGATTGGGATTGGCAAGGAGTTCACCTGCGGGGATCGGTTCGCCATCATTCGTAAAAATAGCGCGGCTGTCTGGTTCAGCAGCGAAACGAGCGTTTTCACCTCTCAGACCACCCGCGAGTCTATGACTCACTGGAAATCCTTCTTCGCAAAGGGAAATTGCAGGGGCAAAAACTTCTTCTAACTTTAGTGTGCCATAACGTTCGTGTGCAAGCAGCCATCCGTCAACAAGCCCTGGCACCGAAACACTCCGCATGCCTTTCATCGGAATGCCACCGTTTTTGAGATAGGTCTCGCGTGTTGCAGCACGGGGGGCAGGTCCTGTTGCATTGACAGCGGCTACCTGTCCTGTTTCTGCCCAATAGATGAGAATAAATCCATCTCCACCGACACCAGAACCTGCAGGTTCCACGACACCGAGCGCGGCGGCAGTCGCGATGGCAGCGTCAACAGCGTTGCCACCTGCCATCATTGTTTGGATGCCTGCTTGTGAGGCAAGTACGTGTCCTGATGTAACCATGCCGTTTCTGCCCATCACAGAGGGACGAAACGCTGAACCGTGTGGTGATTGCATCTGTAACCTCCGGACTAAGCCAACATCTTCTGTGTGAACGCCTCAACATCAACGCGTTCATGTGTGCGGGCAGATTCGTTGCACGCTTCCATCAATATCCATGTGCCGAGTGTGCTATCTTGTATCCACTCTCTGTCTTTACCTGTAACGATTGCTTCAGCAAAAGCATCAAATTGGAGTCTGTCGTCTTCAATTAAACCGCCGTGGAGGTCTTGTAGCGTAAGGTCTTCAACATTTTGTCCAGTTCGGAAAAGTTGCAGGTGTCCCCCATCTCTGCGTAGGTCACCATCTTCTCCGTGGAATGTCCAACTTCCGCTCCATCCGTAAGCCCCCATGTGGCCCGCACGGGTACCAGCATACGTGAATGGTGCGCCGTTATCGTATTCCATCAAGGCGTTTCCACCTGCAGTTCCCCACGCATCAATCTGTCCTAATGAGGGGTCGCGACGGTTATGAACTTGGGCAGTAACGTACTTGGGAAGACCTTTCGCTCCAACAAGTTGGTCAAGTTGATGGCTGCAGCCTGCGTGGAAATATAGCCCATCAACGTAAGCATCAGGTTGCCGAGAATCGGGTCCGGTAAACAGATTTTGGCGTATCCAGAACCGACATTCGCCACCTAACATCTCACCGATGCCGCCTTCTTCTCTGAGCCATTCGCGCATTTTCGCGGCGGCTGGATTCCAGCGTTTGTTTTGTCCCTGTACCAATATTGTTCCAGGGTTTGCCTTGTGCGCTTGAATGATGTCGTGGAATTCTGCTTGTGTCGTTGCAATCGGTTTTACACAGAGTGTATGCATGCCGAGGTTCAAACTTTCTACGATTAATTTAGCATGAACTGTTGTTGATGCGTAGATAAGACACGCTTCTGCGTCGTGCTTCTCTTTTGCCTCAGTGATTGTTGTATAGATACGGTCTGACAAACCTTCAGGCGCACCGTTTATTGATTCAACGCCTTTTTTTGCAGCTTCAAGGTTGATGTCTACACATGCAACAGGCTCAAATCCGTGCGAATTGACTTGTGCTTGTAGACGTCCGTGTGCGAAATGTGTACAGCCAACATGGATAGTTGGTATTGCCATATATCAGTCTCCTTTGTAGACGCACTGTTCCTATGCTATGTGATTGAATTTATAGTGAACTAATTTATATTCTATTAACGGCGCGTTTACAAAACGCGCCTACAGACCAAGGGAAATGTTCACATATTTTTAGGAAATTTCAACGGTCGGAGGATTGATAAAATCGTGATACTTTTGTGCAACCTTGCCTGCCGTGGCATCACCAGCATGAATAAGGACACGGAATCGGAAGTGCATCTCCTCACCTTCTTTTAGCGTATAGGAACCGTCTTTGGATGCGTCTCTTTCAAAGGTGCCGCTCCCAAAAATGTTACTTCCCATCAATCCGTAGTTACGAACATGCCAATATGTCGGATACCGCGGATTAACAATGTGATCAAATACAGCAAGTCCAACTGGTGTACCATCAACGACACCGGAATAATCGCACCAGTTGGCACGTTTACCCCAAGTTTCAGCTTCGTTGATACCGCCGAAAGCATTTTCGATCTTGCCGCCATCTGATGCGTTCATTGATGGATGAACTCGAATTGACATGATGCCGCCTTCTTTTGTGTCCCCAAAATGGACATCACCAGCAGAGGCAATAAAACTCAAATCAAGGTCAACAACAGCCCCATCCTCAGGTAGGTTATAGATACGGAAGTTCTGCTTATCTGTCATCAAAACTTCACCGTCTTTGGTTTCCCAGTTGTTGCCAGTATAAATTCTACTGACAACAGCCCCACCGTGTTTTTGAGTGAAATTTTGATGCACCACCCGTCCGGAATTGCTGCCTTCTCCCCACAGGTCAATATCATTGACTTCACCGTAAGCCACGTAGAGTGAGCGGTGATGGACATGGTCTTTTGAGATGTCGCTTGTTTCACCTCGGGTTACTTCACAGCCATTTGGTCCCAATACAGGGAAAAAATAAGGGCGATATTGTGCTTTGCTGTAGCGAAACGTTGTGAAGTGCCTTCCGTTGAGCGTGATGTCTATCGTTTCAGACCCATCTTTTAATTCAACGCCTGCCTCACCGTCAACAGTTCCCTCTGAAAGCGTATAGGTGCGCGAAGCCCCTGCGGCGAGACCGTTCAATACCCATGCTAAAGTGGTAGATGTGTTATCGGTGTTCGTATAACATTGCGCAGAGATAACATCTCCGCTCTCTGAATCTGTTAGGATGACATCTCGTTCAGAAAATTTACTAATTTCGGGATGGTCAACATTAATGACTACAGGACATCCATCCCGATCGTGGAAACCTGCGTTGACAGTAAGTGTAAGGTCGTTCTGATTTGCCATGAATCTCCTTAATCTCGTTCAATCGTGATATGAGCAGCACGACTTAGCTGCTAATAGCAGTGCAAATGGTTGAAAATAAAAACCCTAACTCTTGTCAGCGCTCAGTTCAAGGATTGCTTCCTCTTCACTGTCGTAGTTTTCAAAAACAGTCGCTAACCTTCCAAGGACGAGTAGGTTTCTGATGTGCGCGCCTGCGTTGACGAGTGCAGTGCGTCCCCCCTTGCGTGTGATAGTGACGTGCACGGAAACGAGTGTTCCTAAGCCGCTACTATCCATTCGAGTAACCTCCTCAAGGTTAAAAATGACCTTTGGTGATTCGAAGTGCTCCTCAAGCTCTTCATGGATTTGCTGTCTAATCTCAACATTTGCTGCACCGATCATGCGACCAGTGGGACGGATAATAATAACACCTTCTCTGTGACGTATTTCTGCTAACATATTTCTCCCTCATAGTTAGTCCGCATTTACACGCGGAGATGGTTTTAATAATTTTAGTGTAACGAATTCTTACTCTTTTGTCAAGGATGTATGAAACGAATCTTTCCTGTCATTTTCATTCATTTGCTGCATGAGCGATATTCCAGTAGTGCTGCTTTGCCCACTATAGCAATGATGCACACTATTAATTCATTCCCGTTAGCATCGGTAAGTAGCAGATCTTCTCCTGGAACGCAGTGAATTGGCTGTGGTTGCCCTTGGTTAATAGTGATATTGGAGGTATAGAGGGAAATCCGATTATAAGGGTCACTAATCAGGTTTAGCTCTCCTGACAAACCCAGGACGTTGCCATTTTCCTTTGGAAGAGGACTGATCCTCCTTCCGGTAAAGGTTGCATTTTAACGACAAGTTCGCTTTGTGTTGGTAGCCAATTACGTTCGATGTGTGCAGCGCAACTATCGGCTGCTATGAACACTGTCAATGGAAGGTTTACAGCAGGCAATTTGATATGCACATCGCCACTTCCGGCAGTAAATCTACGTGCTAATGCGTCATTCTGAAACAGCAATTGTACGTCTACTTTCCGGATTTCGGAGCCGGGAAGATTGCATTGGACAGATGCTTTTACACTTGTCGCATCAGTGGCAGCAGCCGGAATTGTGAGAATAAGGTCTGAATCATCAATGAGTTGATACTTAGGCAATTCCCCACTCAACGCTTCTGTTTCGCGTAAGATAATTGGCACCCCATCTCCACGTCTTTCCATGAAGTATTGTCTATCCCCCGATCCTCGGATGCTTTCTACAGCTATTCGTCCGAGCATTGAGGCGAGTGCTTCGTTTCGCGTTGATTGACGGACATCCATGCTATCAATCGTTAGATTGTTTGGCAAATTGCCGGGAGAGTTGATTTCAATGCGATCAGAGAACATTGAGAGTCTAATCTTACTGCCTTGAATTGCGTAGTCGCGATGTGCAACAGCATTGACAATTGCTTCAAAGAGTGCTTTTTCACTGTATTGAGGCAGGTCAATACGAGCGGGGTTCTTGAATGCTCCGACGCGCATGTTGCGAACTGTAAAAGCCACTGCTTCTGCAATTTGTCGATTTAATGGACCTGTAATGATTTGCGCATCTATCTGTCCAGATGCACGGTCTTTACCTCGGTAACAAGTTGCAGTGATACAAGCGTTGGGGAGCCATTCCTCTGGAGAACGGGTGCACAAGAGAACCCCTGCCACAGTAGCGCGTGTCACACCATTTTCGTCATTAGTTAGAAGTCCCATCTTCTCCAGTGCCAACTCGGGGGCAGCGGCACCTTCAGCACTCAACAGTGGTTTCCAAAGAGATTCATCCAATGAACCAAAACCTGTGCCTGGGACCGGCTGTTTGTCGTACCAGAGGAACCGGGATTGGGCGCGCTTCTGTGCAAGACGTAGTTGTTCATCGCTTGTCATCTGTCGTTTTGTACTGCCAACTCGATGGAAACTACCTCCGGGGCTATTGTGCAGTGCATATCCTTGTGGAATTTCAACGAGCAGGAACGGTTTACTATCTTCTATTTTCTTGCGAAGGATAGTAGGATATATGGAGGGTGTAATCTTGTCAAGGCACACCTCCACAAGGAACCTTTCCAGTTCGTCCGTCTGCTCGCGCGACATACCTTGAAGATCGCTGTCATCAATTACGCCACATAATACTAGTCCACCTTTCGTGTTGGCAAATGCGGCGAGTTCGTCTGCCACATCGTCACGACTGGGACTCCTGCGTTTATTTCCTGCGAACACAATTTGCTTGAATTCCCAATGGCTATCTTCACCTAAACGTATGTGGCGTTTGATATCTTCGTCACTGAAATTCATAACTCATCTCCAAAACTAAGTGTTGCAACGTTTTTAATCAACCCATGAAAAAATACCACATTTAGTAAAGACATTCAACGTCCGGTAGATGGAGATTGCGGCCAGTGAAGCCCACGCTGCCCAGATAAACTACGATTCGCAGATGGGCGATACTCTCGGTCAGGCAAACCGACAAGTTTACCATCTTGCACCCATTTTTCATCACCACCATAGAGTTCACCTATTAAAAGGTTAGTCAATCGCTCAAGTATTTCAGCATGCGCGGGTGAATTAGACAAGTCGTTTAACTCTCTTGGATCCTCTTCCAAATCGAAGAGTTGTCGGTAGTTTCCGGTGGCGTAGTAGATAAGTTTGTAGCGTCCCTCATGGATCATTCGGGTGGCACTACTACCGTCACCGACTTCACCATATAACCATTCACGTTTTTTGTCACCTACCATTGGCATACCATCAACTGTATCTGGTATATCAACTCCGGCAAGATGGAGTAGTGTCGGCATAACGTCCTGCCATCCGACGAGTCGATCATCTACTCTGTGGCGTCCAACTCTATCGTCACCTGCAATGCCGACAAGCAGCATTGGCACATTCGCAGAATCTTCATAATAGAGGCGTTTTGCCCACATCCGATGATTTCCAAGCATATCGCCGTGGTCAGACGTAAAAAGTATGATTGTGTTGTTCAACATGCCTTCTTCGCGTAGCGTTCCAACAACAACCCGTAATTGATGGTCAATGTGTGTGCAGAGTGCGTAAAACGCTTGGCGCGCAGAACGAATCAGATTTTCGCTGTATCGTGTATCTTGTGCTTGTCGTGATTTGAGCGGCAATGGTAATTTTTCAGTGTCTTTAGACCATTCACCGTGGTAAGGCATGTCTATATCAATATCTCGATACATGTCCATATAACACTGAAGTGGAGCCAAAGGTGGATGTGGATGGCAATAGGATAAGAACCAGAATCCGGGGCGGGTTGGGTCACGACGTTTAATCATGCGCACCATCTGTTGTGTGCTCCAGTTGGTGACGTGGCAATCTTCTGGGAGATGCCAAGGGCGGTTGAGATAATCGTTATTGCACATGCCGTGTGCAAACTGTTGTCCAGCATACCCTCTATCGCCAAGAAAGAGTTCATAGTCGTCAATCACACCATATTGTAATCTGCCTTCTTCACCTAAAAGCACATCGTCAAATCCGATGCGGTCGCGTTGTGGATAGACATGCAGTTTCCCGACTGCATAAGCTTGATATCCTGCATCTCGAAATGTTTGTGCGATTGTTGGGAGTCCATTTATTCCTTTGCGATCATTGAAAACCCTGTCTTTGTGGGTGCGTGTCGTTGTTCCTGTCATCAACGTTTTTCGTGCTGGGACGCAGACAGGACATTCACTATAGCCGCGTGTGTAACGAGTGCCAGCGCGTGCAAGTGAATCAAGTGTTGGTGTTTGGATATTTGGATGTCCGTTGACGCCGAGCAGCGAGTTGGGCCAATGGTCTGTTGAGATGAGAAGCACGTGCGGTTTGTCAGCCATTACGGTGATTCCTTTTCCTGTCGCAGCAAAACTGTTATATGCTATTATCTTACCAGATGCTTTGACAATTGACAAGGAAAAAGTTCATGAGTTATTCAGTTTTCGTAAACATAAATCGGGCGGACAAAGCCCTCCTACAAGCGTACTTTGCAGGAATTAAATGGCTCTGAAAAGTTTAAATATAGCCTTGATGCGGAATCAGGGTGCCCTGTTTATATCTGCATTACAGCGGTGTTTGTCAAATAAGGGGACTGAAACTGCGTTATATCGCCTGCCTTTAGTCCGGGAACGGGAAAAAGACGGACTGATAATGGCTTATTAAGTCTTATAGAGAGGGTAGCAACATCAGTCAAAATAGCAGCGATTTGTGATGTAGAAGCATCACCAGGGATAGGAATTGTGTCAAGACCAGTACCGCAAACGGTAGAATAGAGTAACAGACTGTCTAAATTGAAATAACATTCTTCACTCCGTTTTCCGAGTCCGACATCTTCAAGCACAGGGAGCATTAATCCAGAATATCCACATAAGGGTAGCGAGAGCGAACGAAGTGTGCGTGTTATACCTGCTGCAACTGTCAAAGTGCCACTTTCACCAAAGCAACCGGGAAGTTGTTGTTCCATTGCATAAGCGATACTTTCATCACCCATCGGTGCAAGAGAAGCGTCTATGCCGATAAACTTTATACCCCAATCCTTTGCAAACATCTCGGCGAGTGCGACAATTTTTTGTCCCTCTGTTTCCATGATGTCTTTCAGGTTTTGCAGCGCAATTTCTAAATTTGATGCGTCAGCGAAAGCGGTTTCTACAAGGTCAATCGCTTGCCATCCGATACCGAAGTTAGTTCTGGTGTCATTCCAGAATGCAGCTGGGAAGAAAGGCGTATTTGGTGGGCAGTTCATCAACGCTGCGAAGCGGAGATTTCCGTAGCCTGCTTCGGTTCGGTGCGCTATCTGCCGAATAATATCTGCTGTTTTTTCAACGATATCCGATACGACATGTCCAGATTGTGCTGTAAGGGTAGCGGTGGCAAAGAGTATCTCACTTTGTACAATTACATCAGCGACAAGTGCAAGATGCTCTGTGGTAAGCCGTTTCTCCGGAAAGATTGTACCTAAATTGAGAAATTCAATCCCTAATGCTCGTGCATCAGTTTCTAATGAAAGAATGGTATCTATATCTCGCCGTTCATCCCAGATTTGGCAGCTTACACGTGTGGTTTGCACCTCATAGTCGTTGGCTTCAAAGTAAGTTCTACAAGCGGTGTTAAATTCGGCAGCACGTTGAAGTTGGTATACAGAAAATGGGAATGGAATGCCTGTGGTGATGGTTCGGATCTTCATGTACGGTTAACGTCATCTTCCCCAAAAAGTCCGAGATTTCGGTAACGTTCATAACGTTGTTGAATGAGTTGGTCTTCGGTCATCTGAAGCAATTCTGTGAGATGTTTTCGCATTGCACGCTTGACGCCGCGAGCAGCAGCTTCCGGGTCTCTATGTGCACCACCGAGAGGTTCACGGATAATTTGGTCAATGATGTCTAACTTAATCAGGTCGGGGGCAGTGGGTTTATAGCCTTCCGTTGCTTCAGGCGCGTGTTCGCCTTTGTCTTTCCATACGATACCGCTACAGGCTTCGGGAGGGGCAACACAATAGACAGCATATTCCATCATCAACACACGATTTCCGACTGCTATTGCCAATGCGCCGCCGCTTCCACCTTCTCCTATAATAATGACAAGGATTGGGACGCGCATCTGCATCATCTCAGCAAGATTTTCAGCGATCGCTGACGCTTGTCCGTATTCTTCGGAACGGAGATCAAAATGGGCACCGGGCGTATCAACAAAGCAGATTAAAGGACGGTTGAATTTGTTTGCTAACTGCATCAAACGTCTTGCTTTTCGGTAACCTTCTGGATGTGTATAACCGAAGTTCATCTCCTGTCGTTCTTCAAGGTTTGTGCCTTTCTGTTGGGCAAGGTAGACGATAGGTTGTTCGTCGAACCATGCGAAGCCACCGATGAGTGCGCGGTCATCTCCGTACAACTTATCGCTACGAAGTTCAACGGGCTCTTCAAGAAGTTCATTGATATACAAAGAGGCTTGTGGTCGTTGCGGATGTCGTGCTAATCGCACTTTATCCCAACGACTCAGCTTTTGGAAGGTCTGCTTTGTAAGCGTGTTAGCATTCTGTTTCAGTGCAGCAATCCCTTCCGTGAGGTCTAAATCTGGATGTTCTTCCGCGAAAGCATCCAGCTGTGTGAGATGACGTTCCAATTCAATGAGAGATTTTTCAAAATCTAATTCTGTTGAATTCACAATAATTGTCTTCCTTAATTGTGGTTTCAAATTTCGCGGGAGATCAAGGTTATAGCAGTAAGATGGCGCAGAGCATAATTTTGTTTTTCATACTATCACAACTCCATTATATATCAGAAAAATAAACTATAACTGGATCAAGACCATTGTCTTTTACCAGTTTTATTAGTGGATCGTAAAAATAATCATTGTAATTTGGGGACATTACAATTCTTTTGATCAACCTTTTAAGGTTGGCTCCGATATGGATTCCTTTAGTTGGTATGTCCTTCATATCGTTAGTCATATCATCGCTAGCCATATCTTCATCATCTAAATTATTGATTTTTGTCTTGAACAGTCTGTCACTATAAAACGGTATTTCTGATGTATAGGTCTGATTTGTGAAGTTTTTACAGATGGATTCAAATGAAATGATTGCTCTTACTTCTTCCTCATCTTTAAATATATTTCTTTTGTGCATAACAGGCGTGTAAAATAGTTTGAGAACGACGTTAGGATCTGTTAAGTCTTGTGAAGCAAAATCTTCATAGCCTGCAATATGTTCTTCTTTATAGTCTTTGTATTCCACTTCACCTATATGGATATGATATTCGTTATCGTCAAAATACAAACTGTCAATGAGATCGCCTACAGTTGTTTGAATAGCTATGGATGTAGGGATTTTTTCCCCATATTCTGTCCACATAGAATGACTTTCGAATGGTTTCATAAACCAACTATTACAAAACATTAAATGATTCGAAAATTCTTCTAATAATGCTTCAAATGAGTGGGGATGCTGTATAACAAAACCACTTTTTTCATACACATCAGCGGCAAATTCGGTATGAGTATCTTCAAATAGTTTTTTCTGTTTGATGAATGCGTCATTTTGTTTTATTGGTGTTGTTTCATTAAAGAGATTCTCTTTTTGGACAATTTGTTGACTGAAAAATGATAATTTCCCTTTATATTTGTCCTTAAATAGATATTACTATAGTTTGGACAATTTACATATTGTTCGAGGACTTGCTGAGAAACTGTTAGGTGTCCAAAGCAAAATATTGGA
>JAGWBU010000064.1:13715-20793 GCA_021295735.1 Candidatus Poribacteria bacterium
CAGGTGTCCAATATGAAAACTATATGTTTTTCTCTAACCCAACCTCACGAAAACAGCTAAAATTGTCCAAAGTATAGTAGATATTAGGAAAATAAAGTGATCCAGCATGGAGCATTGCCATGAATTTATCTATAGGCATGTATCTCCATAATTCAGCTGTTCCTTCAGGTGTTTCAAAATGGGGACTTTTTTGGTAGGACATTTTTCTCCATCAATATTCCTATTACATCTTAATTGCTTCTGTGAGTTCCCATTTTTTTATTTGATGCAATATCCGGAGAATTGACAACCCTTTAATTGGTATATCGGCTGATGTTAGATTATCATGGTTTATTGGTTTTGTTATGCCTATATCACTCATACGTTCAAGAGTATGAGTGACTATACCTTCAGGCTTTTCATAGCCTATAAGCGAAACTATTTCTGCAGGTGTTAATGGTTCATTATCATAAAGACAGTCGTAGATTTTATAGGTTAAACTCAAATTTAAACAAGCCATTGGAGATAGAGTGAGAGGTGCGTTACTAACTTGAATTGCGCCTGATTTAATTTGGCGATTGATTTTATCTGATAGGGTATCCGCGTCTATATATTTCCCTGATAGTTTTTCGCCCAATGAATTGCGTTTTTGTTTTCTCATTTTAAAACTCCCACAATTTGAGCAAGTTTGCGTTTTATTGAAGGGTGGATGCAATTAGACAGTCAAATAAAGTTATACCCATTCTGAAAATAACAGACCATTTAGAAGACTTTATAGCATTTTGAAACTCATATTATGTTGAATGTAAGAGGCGACAAGTGCCATAAGTGTGCTTGGCGTTGATTTGGCAATGAATTGCGCGACAACAAACGCCGCAAATGCACCCAAAATATCCACTTAATTTATGCGGCATTATATTACCCACTTGTCTTTGTAAATTGCTTACCGGGCAACTGCTGAATAGCACCTTTGAGTTCCAGCATCAAAAGCACACTTGAAACTTGACTGATCGGCAGCTGCGTTGCACGGACAATAGTATCAATATGAGATGAAGGGACTTCAATCGCATTGAAAACCGTTTTTTCATCGGTTGTTAAATCGGGTGGTGGGACCACGGGAGTAGTATTTTTCTTTTCTGTAGCTGCAGTTTTTAAAGCTGTGCTGCTTGTTTGATCAAGTTCGCCTTTCATAACAGGTGGTGTTTCAGGAATCTCTATGTTTCTGTCTGACTCTTGCGTTGGTGTAAGGGCAGATATTTGGTGTAAGGCATGTCGTGGTAGTGCCTCTAACAAATCATCCACGGTGCTGATAAGTTTTGCGCCGTTATCAATCAACTTATGCGTGCCAGTTGATAATTCAGAGAAAATTTCTCCAGGTACAGCGAACACTTCTCTACCTTGTTCACTTGCCAGACGGGCAGTAATCAACGCGCCACTCCGATTTGATGCCTCTACGACAACAGTGCCGAGTGTCAATCCACTAATGATGCGGTTGCGTCTTGGGAAGTTTTCCGACCTCGGTTTCATACCCATCGGGAATTCGGAGATCAACGCACCAGACTCTATGATTTTTTCAACCAATTCACTATTCCCTGCAGGATAGATGAGACTAAGCCCGTTTCCCATAACAGCAATCGTCCTACCACCTGCCTCAAGTGCGCCTCGATGTGCACAGGTATCTATTCCCTTGGCAAATCCGCTTATCACTGTCAAACCGCGTTTGGCAAGTTGGTAGCTAAGCTGGTAACTGACCCTTCGCCCATAATCTTTTGCTTGCCGAGACCCAACGAGCGCAATGCTAAACGCATCTTCTGGTTTCAACTCTCCTCTGACGTAGAGTAAAAGAGGCGGTGTGTCAATCTCCTTCAACAGCGGTGGATATGCCGCGTCATATAGTGTTACAATCTGACATCTAAATTCGTGTATCAATTCCAGTTCACGTTCTAATGGACATCCGAGCCGTTTTTGGATCAAACGTTCGCGTGCTGTTGAAGAAAGACCTTCAATTTTTTGCAATTCTTGCGAAGAAGCGTTTAGGACCTTTTCAGCACTACCCAAAATCTTTATCAGGAATTGAACGGTTTTCGTCCCTATACCTTGAATCAGACTGAGATGAAGGAGATTTGTTGTTTCCTGAGATAACATTGTCTCAATTATGTTCCTGAAAACCTTAATACCTGTTACGGAATTCTACGGCTTTGTAAGAAAACGAACTGTGTCAGTTGTGTTCACTGCATTGGTGAAGCATCAGCAGCAGGCGTAGGAAGTGCGTAATAGAGTTCAATCTCCTGAATCTTCCTGTACTCAGCGGCACTTGGAGCACCACCTTCAGCCCGTTTCGAACGGCTTTGCCCTCCGACACGTCTCGAATCCCATCTGCGTGGAACTTTCAAGCGAAACGTCTTGGTTACAATTGGCTTTCCGAGAGTATGTTTGTATTCAGAACGTAAATTATCACGTACTTCTTTAACTGTGACCCACTCTCCATCGTCATCCATATATTGAAGCTCAAAGACCTCCAGTTGTCCTTCTTTTGCCTTGATAACAATGTGCTGGATTGTCTGAGGGATATTCCAACTTAAGACTGCCTCAGTGAAATTATCGGATTCTTGTTGTGAGGCGATATCCGTTGCGTCTTCACGTATAGTAGTGGTTTCCCCTTCGGTATATATATTGTCATCATGGATCCTGGGGCTATTACTTGCAGCTGTAATAGCAATATTCTCACTCAAGTTGAGCGATGGATTTGATGCAAGAATACACCCAGAAAACCCGAGTATACAACAGAAAATTATAGCGAATAATCCAATACGCATGCATGTCTCCTTGTAGCATGAAGCAGAACATATACTGTTCCGGATAGGATGAAGTTAAGGCGGCATTGTTGTAACATCCGCCTTGATTCCCTAACACAGTATTACTCAAAGTCAAGTAAGTCATCAAGCTCTTTTTCGCGGTTATCAACGGTTTTGTCAACTTCCATTTCTTCAGCAGTTTTATAACCGTAAATTTCAATTTCACGGATTTTACCAGGAGCTCCTGTGGTGCTGACAAAGGTAATTGCACCGAATCTTCGATTTTTTTCCCGTGCTAGTTGTGCATCTTCAGTAGTTTTCAGCACTCGTACCCGTATCCGGTCTGTAGGATATGGGATCAAAACCTTAAGTTCAATCGGATTGGTTTTTATACTTTGCATCTCTTTAACATACTGCCAATCAGAACCGTCCAGGATTCCGCCACCTTTATCCGCATAAATAATAATATGCTTTAAGTTATCCGCGTGAAGCAAAATTTTATGAATTCTTTTCTTTTCTGGTAGTGTAACAACGACTTCAGAGCCACCGCGTACGAGTCTTCTCGTGTCTTCCGAGGCGAAAATCGCTTCGCCTACGGTCTCAAGTTTCCCATCAATCATTTGTGGACTCGTCGCTCGTGCCCCTTCCAAAAGTGCATAGTTTTCGCTCCATTCCTGCGCTGAAAAAAGTGTAGCACATCCAATTAGGACGATAGAGCAACAAAGTAGTGAAAAGTACGTTGTGATTCGATAGAACATTTTTTACTCCTTTTTTGTAAATGATGCTACTCTTCTCAAGAAGAATAGCGTATAGACTAATATACAGATAACCCTCACAAATTACAAAACTTATCGGTTTGTCTGCCTGATATTTTGAAGGATATCCTCTTTTGTCAATCTACGAACTTTAAAATGAAGACTTTCAAAGAAAGGTATCAAGTCTGTTTCAGCAGCTTGGTTGAGATAATAGATCAGAAAACTCGTTGACATCTTACTGGGTAATTTACTGTGCAGCTGATCAGCTTCCATCAATTGAAAAACTTTGATGTAGTAATCAGGGCCAAATCTCTTTCGGAGTTCTGAAACGATAGTATAAGCATAACTATATCGCCATTGGAGGAGTCTTGAGCTTCCCCCGTGGAATTCCCAGTCCTCAAGATCATTAACACCATCTAAATTTCGCTTCACATTTGTCTCAAGATTATCAAATTTTGGATGCGATCCGCCCTTAGCCCATTCTGTTTGCATTAGAACAGCAATACCTTCGTTAAACCACGTTGGTAGGAAATAAATATTTGTGAAAGCGTGTGTTAATTCATGGGCACGTACATCAGGCTTTTTATACATCGCCAATGGAAAATCCATCTTGATACCGGTAACATATTTCAGCGAGGTGTTTCCTTTACTCTCATAGCGATATTGAGTAGTTGTGGTTGCGAGATTTCTTGACTCATTATAGACGTCATGCAGCGTTACATGAATTTTATGTTCAGGTTGGAATCCGAAAATCGTATTCATCTCATTGTATAGACTTTCCATATAGCCGAGGGCACTTTCCAGGAATTGACCCCGCTCCGAATTTTCGTCAAAATCCTCGTGTTCTTTCAAATCCGGCCCGAAAGTAATTGTGTAGTGAGTGCTTTCCGCTTTTTGTGCATCCTCAGCAATTTTGATCTCGCCTTTAGATGGCGCTAGCATTAAATACTCTTTATTCCTTTTTTCCTTTTCGCGTGCCTCTCGCAGTTGCTGCGCCTCCTCCAATGCAGCACAACCGTTGAAAATGAGACAGCCCACAATGAGAATTAATGGGAGTTTTGTTATTTGGCGAAAAAAACGGATTGTTCTCATGTCAATGGCATCAAAAGAATATCTGGTGGTTTTCATGGGGTCCTTCCGTAATTTGAATGTTAATGTGCAATTACCTTACACAGCGTGAATTTGATCTAAGAAAATTAGATATGTAAATTAGATATGTGAAAAAGGAGAACTCTCTGATACAATGAGAAAATGAAACTTCATAGAAGTTCTCTTTTAATATCATACCATTTCTCCAGTAATATTGACGACTTTTTTGGTAACTGATACGGATATTTACAAAATGTCCCTTGTCTTGTAATTATCAGGACTTACGCAATAGGTTCAAAATTCCACCGATAAGGAGGAATTAAGGGGTTAAAAACGCCTTAATAACTATACGTAAGTCCTGATTATGAAACTAATTTCCAAGTAGACCCATCGCGAGTATCCTGGATTTCAATGTTAAGTTGTTTCAGTCTATCACGAATCTTATCTGATGTCCCCCAGTCTTTCTGATCCCGAGCGTTTTGTCTTATTTCTAATAAAAGTTCAAGTAGTGGATTAAGATATTCAGCGGTATCCGCAGTATCTTCTTCACTTATTGTATAAATGCCAAGCACTTGACAGATTTCGTTTAAAACTTTATAGGCTTGCGCGAAAGTTTGATCGGATATCCCGTTGGACGTTCCCAGAGACCTGTTAACTTGACTGACAAGTGAGAAAATTGACCCAACTGCTTGTGCAGTATTAAAGTCAGTATCCATTGCATCGGTAAATTGCGTCTGTAGCGTGTCTATTGCGGAAAGAAGGTTCGTATCGGTATCAGAAGCATCCTGTGAAAGTGAATCGGGACCTTCAGTAATTTCGGGCGTTTCCTCTTCATATTTTTTCAACGCTTCTAAACAGTTCTTTAGACGGCGGAGCGCAGATTCAGATTTTTGCAAACTTTCCAAACTATAATCAAGTGGATGTCGGTAATGGGCTGAAATGAGAAAATGCCTGATTACTTCGGCAGGATATTTGTCTAAAGCATCTCGCAAAAAAATAAAGTTTTTTTCAGATTTGCCCATTCGCGCACCGTCTATTTTCAGGAAAGCGACATGAACCCAATAACGAGCAAAAGGTCTACCTGTTGCCAATTCACTTTGCGCGATTTCATTTTCGTGATGTGGAAACAGCAGGTCTTCGCCTCCTGCATGAATATCAATCGTTTCACCAAGATGCTTCATTGCCATAGATGAACATTCGATGTGCCAACCAGGCCTACCGCGTCCCCAAGGGCTATCCCAATAGGGTTCACCGGGTTTCGCTGCTTTCCACATGTCAAAATCACGTGGGTCTTCTTTGCGTTCATCAACTTCAACGCGTGCGCCCGCAAGCAAATCTTCAGGTTTCCGACGTGAAAGTTTACCATATTCGTTAAAGGAATTAACGCGATAATAGACACTCCCATCAACGACGTAAGCTGCACCCTTATCAATGAGTGTTTGAATCAAGTTGATCATCTCAGGGATGTGTTCTGTTGCTTTGGGATGCACATCTGCAGGTTGAATGCCGAGTCGTTGTGTATCTTCAAAAAATGCCTCGCCGTTCATATTAGCGAGTTGACTTGCACTGGTTCCGAGTGTCTGCGCACGAGCGATGATTTTGTCATCAATATCTGTCAAATTTTGAACTAACTTGACAGCGTATCCTCTATAGGTGAGGTACCGACGTATAATATCGGTGACGAGTACCGTGCGCGCATTACCGATGTGGATATAGTCGTAGACGGTGGGACCACAACTGTACATTGAGACATGTCCTTCCGTCAAAGGTGAAAATTCTTCAAGTTGTCGGCTAAGGGAATTATATATCTTTAATCCCATTCGCTATTCCTTTGTTTTGTTTATACTTACAACACTACGGGATTAGGTTTTAGTGAGGCACGCAATTGCTTGGGCGACGATTGCCTTTTCTTTACCTACAATTCCTAAACCCTCTGCGGTTGTGGCTTTAACGCTTACTTGTGCTTCTGAGATGTCCAACGTTTTTGCAAGAACGCCACGCATTTGTCCGATATAAGGTGCTAATTTCGGTTGTTGTGCAATCACTGTGCTGTCAACGTTTTGAATTATGTAATCCTGTTCTCTAACTTTCGCTGCGATGGCACGGAGGAAAACTTGACTGTCCATCCCAGCGTAACTTGCGTCCGTATCTGGAAAGTGTGTTCCAATATCGCCTAATGCTGCTGCACCTAAAATAGCATCACAGATAGCATGTGTCAATACATCCGCATCTGAATGTCCCAACAATCCCAAGTGATAAGGAATTTCTACGCCGCCCAAAATCAATTTTCTATTTTCGATAAGTTGATGAACGTCGTAACCGATCCCTATTCTCATTTTGCCGGTTTCTTTCAGGAAATCCCTTGAGTATAGTGCTGTAAGATAACCCAAGTTGCCACCTATTTCGCAAATGCTCTTGTAGGAGGGGTTTCTAACCCCGATTTAGAACAAAAAACATAAG
>JAGWBU010000064.1:20924-37021 GCA_021295735.1 Candidatus Poribacteria bacterium
ACTGTAGGGCGGGGTCCCGGGGAATGCCAAAAGGCATTCGGACCGTTGATTTGGTGCCCCGCCACTGCGCAGGACGTGCCATGCAACGGGCAGGCACGGGGCCCCGCCCCTACAATAGGAGTTGTGCGGATTTCTACAAAAACTTTACACACCCAGTAAAGTTTCAGCGATTCGCAAATCCTCTGGCGTTGTTAGTTTCATATTTTTGTAACTACCCATGACTAATTTTACAGGGAGACCGAGATTTTCAATCAATGCAGCGTCATCAGTCGCGTCAATTCCGTTCTGGATTGCCTTTTTGTGTGCTTCTACCAGCAGCGATTTACGAAAGACTTGTGGCGTCTGCACTCGCCATAACCGATCCCGTTCAGGTGTATCAGTGATGAAAAGTTCTGCGTTTGCCACTTTAATAGTCTCTTTCACTGGCACAGCAGAGACAGCAGCACCGCATTCCGCTGCTGCTTCAAGACATCCGAAAATAATATCGTCATTTATAAACGGACGCACACCATCATGAATAATGACAAAATCAACATCATCTGAAAGTGCGCGAAGTCCGTTGAATACAGAAATCTGCCGAGTTTTACCACCAGAGACCAATTCGCGAACCTTCCGATAGCGAAAAGGTGCGAGAACGTTTTCGCGGCACGCTATGAAATCTGATTCGTCCACAACCACAAAAATTTCGTCAACAACACTGTTTTGTTCAAAGTGGTCTATCGTATGCGATAAAATCGGTTTATCCGCTAACATTAAATATGGCTTTTTAACCGATGATCCCATCCTTTTACCTTGCCCAGCAGCAGGGATAAGAACAGATATCTTGCTGTTCATCTGCCACCCGACGAATGCCACACGCGCATCCGGCGTTAATTCACTCATCGGAACCCTTTCTCTGATGGAGATTCATCTGCATTTCGTGCAAAAATCATCTGACCAGTGCTGGTTCGCAACATTTGTGTAACCACAACGTCAAGTGTCTGTCCGATATACGGTTTGCCATCTTCAACGATAACCATCGTTCCGTCATCAAGATAACCTACGCCTTGATTCGGTTCTTTACCGACTTTCTGGAGATGCACCTGAATTATTTCTCCAGCGACCACGATGGGACGGATGGCGTTTGCTAATTCGTTGATATTTAGGACCGTGACACCCTGTAATTCTGCGACTTTGTTAAGGTTTAAATCATTGGTAATTATTTTAGCGAAATATTTTCGCGCGAGGTGGACAAGTTTGGCGTCTACCTCAGTCAGGTGGGTCACATCCTCCTCTATAATTTCAACTGCGATAGATGGACTATTTTGGAGTGAACGCAGAATATCAAAACCGCGCCTCCCCTTATTTCTACGGAGCAAGTCCGTTGAATCTGCAATATGTTGCAATTCGTTTAAAACAAACCGTGGAATTAACAACGTTCCATCAATAAATTGTGTCTCACAGATTTCAAGGATACGTCCATCAATAATAACACTTGTATCTAAAATTTTAAATCCGTTAGAATCGTTTGTTGCAAATGGTGTTCCCGTTTGGATATAACGATGCGAATTCAGTAATCTCACGACGGGTAAACTTTCGGATATGTGATAGCCACACACCATTCCAATATAACCACATCCGAGAAGAATGACAACCCCTAAAGTGGGACTTTGCTTAAGAATTGAATCGGGTTGACCAAGGAATTGAAGCAGCCCTTGAGAAATCAACAAACCGAACCCAAGTCCTACACAGCTTGCAACAATTCTACGCGTGTGAGACACGTGAAGAGATATCTCACCTGCAACGAGGATACATGCAACAGCAAAACCAACAAAACCGTTGGAAAGATTAGTATTTGGTAAATAGCAAGCAACAGCACTTGCAAGTATAAAAAAAAGACGAATTCCCCAAATTTGCATAGTTCTTTCTCCGCACCAAGCGAAAGTGATGAAACTTGTTTGATTAATAGTTTGAACCATGTGTCACAGATCGACGGTCATTAGACATTGTCTTGCGGAGACAATATCTATAAACTATATGCTTGTTAATTCACGGGAAACTTTATATATTGGGTTTTTATCGTCTGTCTACAGAACCTCACAGCGCCTGGTGAAACAGATTTTCACTATAAAAGCACTTGTAAGATTACTGAAACAGCATAAAAACTGAATTATTCTGTTGTTAGTTCTGGTTACATTAATATACTTAGACTATCATAGATATTTTTTACGCCAATGAGTTCAATTACGTCATTGATCTCTAAACCTTTCTGATGGTAAGCGGGGAAAATTGCCCGAGTGAATCCAAGTTTTGCGGCTTCTCGGATTCGTTTTTCAACATGGGGGACAGGTCGAATTTCGCCGCCTAATCCGACTTCACCAATTACAACTGTTCGTGGGTCAATTGGGATATTCTTGTGATTAGAAATAATCGCCATCAACACACCAAGGTCAATTCCTGGTTCATCAACACGTAACCCGCCAGTAATGTTTACAAATATATCTGAATCACCTATATCCAGTCCAATGCGTTTATTCAAAACGGCAGTGAGTAAAGCGACGCGGTTTCGGTCAATTCCAGTGGCAGTGTTGCGTGGTGTTCCGTAGTGAGTCGAAACGACTAACGCTTGTACCTCCAATAACAGTGGACGTGTACCTTCTATACTGGACACGATAACGGAACCAGATATTTCCTCCTCTCTGTCGCTCAAAAAGAGTTGGGATGGATTTTTGACATCTACAAGACCTTTGTTCTGCATCTCAAAGATGCCAAGTTCATTTGTTGACCCGAACCGATTCTTAACCGCACGCAAGACCCGATATATGTGATGCCGTTCTCCTTCAAAATAGAGTACTGTATCTACTATGTGTTCTAAAACTCTGGGCCCTGCTAATGTTCCTTCCTTTGTTACATGTCCAACAAGAAACATTGGTATATTCAGATTCTTGGCAAAAATTAAAAGATGCGCTGCACATTCACGGATCTGTGTGATACTGCCCGGTGCAGATTCAATATCAGATAGATAGACCGCTTGAATAGAGTCAACAACAACTGCCTGCGGTTGCAGTTTTTCAATATGTCTTTCAATCTCACCTAAGTTATTTTCGCACAATACATAGAGGGTTTCGGAATTCAGACCGAGTCGATTTGAACGAATTTTTGTCTGGTTTACTGATTCTTCACCAGTGACATAGAGCACACTGCCATACTTACGGCTTAACGCATCACTTGCTTGTAACAGAAGCGTAGACTTGCCTATTCCTGGGTCTCCACCGATTAAAATCACGGAGCCTGGAACGATTCCGCCACCGAGTACCCTGTCAAATTCAGGCATTCCCGTGAATTGTCGTTCTACATCCTCCGCTGTAACCTCAGAAATTAACTCCGGTTTGTTTGCATGTTGATTGATACCCCGATGTAATGGGGATGTCGTCACGATTTCGGTCTCTTCAGCAAAACTATTCCAAGCTTGACATCCGGGACATTTCCCGAGTCCTCTCGGTGTTGTATATCCACATTCTTGACAGACAAATTTACGCTTTGCTTGAGCCATAACAATCCGTTTTATGTTCCCGATTTAATAGTAAAATTAAAAAATATGTGAATACTCTGGTAGGTTCGGTTTTCTAACCGAACCTACCAGAGAAATGATGCGGTTAGGAAACCGAACCTACCGCAAAATGTATTAAAATTAAGCCTTTTTACCAGTCGCTTGAGATTAACTTAACTCCAGTTATCCAACGCCTATCGGGACTCCACCAATTTTCAACACCGACGAGGAAATGTCCGCCACGGTAGAAACGAAAACTCATTTCCGCGTTCAGTTCGGGTCTGTCTTGTGTTAGACCAATACTTTCAATGCCAATACCCAACCGTCGTGATAACAACCATAGGTCAAACCCAGCACCAACTTTGGAACGCATGAAACCGAATCTGCCTCGGAGATAGTCTGTGAAATTATAGCCATATTGAAAATCAACACCAATTTTCTCCTCCCGAATGCTAAGTCCAAAATGGTAGAGACTATTTGAAGGTGGCAAAAGTGAAAAACCAAATTCGGTATGTAGATTCTCCTCAAGACTTAAATATTGAAGTTCAGTATCCCATGAATATTTAGGAAGTTTAAAGCCTTTTAATTGTCTGTCAGTCTGCTGATAAAAATCTTTCAACCCAGTGAACATTTCATTCATACTATTTAGGGTTTGTTTTGCCTCTGTAAATGGTTCTGGATTGTTTAAAAGTTGTGCGACGGTGCCATCTCCATGTTGTATGGCATTTAACAGTTCACTGATATTCTTCTCTAAATTAGTAAATGCGGTTGTTACTGTCTCAAGGCTTTCTATAATTGGAGCAATATCTTCGCTTCCTTTTTCAATGAACGTGCTTCCTTGTGTGAGGAGATCAGAAATTTCGGTTTTTAAAGAACTTGAATCTTGACGGAATTGTGTTGCTAAACGTCGGAAATCAGATGTACTCCGCTGCAAATCCGTAATCATAGCATTTACTTTTGGCGAATTTTGGTCAATCATTCTCAACACGGAGCGACTAACATCACTAATTTGGCTACTGAGCAATAAGGAATCATCACCTAACCGATCTAACAACTTGTCGACCTGTGAAAGCGTTGATTCGAAACGTGCGTCGTATTTCGAAGTTAGGTTCTGCAAAGTCTCTACTGTTGTATCTATGTGGTCACTGAACTTTGTAAGTGTCTTACTTGTCAATTCAACCAATTTTCGTGTTTCTTTGATGCCTTGTTGAATTTCTTCCTGACTCGCTTGTAGTACCTCGTTTGCTGCCGAAGTTAATTCTATAGCTTTACTCAATCCGGAGCTGGTTTGTTCAAGTAATTCAAGCGGATTTACAGGGTCAATCCCGATAATTGGGAGGTCAGATGGTTGAAGCGGTGGATTTCCAATATCTCCGTTGTTTAGTGTGATGTATGTTTCCCCGACAAAACCACTCATGGAGATACCTGCGTCACAACCTTGTCTTAGCCACTGAAATGCATTTTTGACGCGAGCTCGGATTTCCACAGTATTAGTGTTCGGTTTGAGTTCTATATGCGTCACTTTACCAATAGAAACACCGGATAGAAGGACACTGGAGCCTACATAGAGTCCGTTGACAGCACGGAATTGGAAGTATAAATCATCCCCACGGGTTGCCCACGGCCAGTTTCCAGCATTGGTAAGGAGAATCGCAAGAAGAACAATGGCTATAACGACCATGAGTCCCACTTTCACAGATGGTGTCCAAAATTTCATTGCGTTTTTCTTCCTGTAAATTTCTTCAACGTAGGATTGTCAATGTTAAGAATTTGGTCTGGTGCGCCAAAAAGGATGAACTGTTGTAAAACCGGGTTTTCTTCATTAATTAGTGTCTCTGGTGTTCCGTAGGCAAGCGGCATTCCTTCATGGAGCATCACCATAAGTGTTCCGACACTGAACGCACTGTGCATATCATGTGTAACAACGACAGAGGTGACTTGTAATTTCTGGGTTAGGTCGCGAATCAGTTCGTTAATTTCGGTGCATGTAACTGGGTCAAGCCCTGTTGTAGGTTCATCGTATAAAATGATTTCTGGGTTGAAAGCGAGGGCGCGTGCGAGTCCAACCCGTTTCCGCATGCCGCCGCTAAGCTGTGCTGGTCGTAGGTCCTGAACACCGTGTAAATCAACTAATTTAAGCTTTTCATCTACGATCTTACGCATCTCTTGCTGGCTTAAATCGGTATGTTGGTCAAGCATAAAGGCGATGTTTTCAGCAACTGTCATTGAATCGAATAACGCTGCAGACTGAAAAAGCATGCCGATTTTTCGGCGAATCTCGTTCAACGGTTTCTTTTTGAGTTTGGTGATTTCTGTTCCATCAATCCAAACCTCACCTGTATCTACGGTCAGAAGTCCTGCAATAATCTTGAGCAGAACGCTTTTTCCACAACCGCTTCGTCCCATAATTACCAAAGTTTCCCCGCGTGGAATTTCAAGGTCTAATCCGTTTAAAACTTTTTTCTCGCCAAATGCTTTTCTGACATTTTTAACTAAAATCATAAGAATAGTTCTATATTCGCCGCAGTTAATCCGCATGCGCAAAAAGATATTGCCGTTAAATCAATCCCAAAATATTAAACAAGATATGATTTAGCACAAAGTCTAATACAAGAATAGTAATTAAAGATATAACCGCTGAACCAGTTGTTGCTGTTCCGACACCTTCTGCCCCGCCAGCAGTTGAAATGCTAAACCCCTTGTAGCAACCAACCGCTGCTATAGCCATGCCAAAAGAAGTTGCTTTTATTAAACTAATCAGCACACTTCCAACATACAAATTATTCTGGACCTGCAAGATGTAAAAATCGCCGTTGAAGCCGAACAGGGAAACGACTGCAACATAGCCGCCGAAGATACCAGCAAACGTTGAAAAAATCGTGAGAATTGGGAGCATAATTGAACAGGCGAGAAAACGAGGAACCACCAGATATTTAACAGGATTTGTTCCCATCACTTCCAGCGCGTCAATTTGCTCGGTTACCTTCATCGTTGAAAGTTCTGCTGTAATAGACGCACCTATACGTCCAGATAGGACAAAAGCCGTTATCATGGGACCCAGTTCTTTAACAACAGATACACTGACGAATTGAGCAACCGAACCTTCAACGGCGTACGGTTTCAACTGCACATAACCCTGAACGCCTAATACCATCCCGGTGAAGAACCCAGATACTAAAACAACTGACAACGAGTTAAAACCGATAAATAGCAGCTGCTTCAGTAACAGGTCAAATTGCAACGGAGGCCTGAAAATTTGTAAAATGGTTTCGCCAAGCAGACGGAATGCATCCCCTATTTCTGAAAGCGCATGATAAATCCGATTTTTCATTAAGAACGCCAACCCATTCGAAGGCGCTGACTCAGAAGGAGGTGTGCGCATAGAAAATATTCCAGCGGAGAGTTCTTATTAACTTGGATTTTCAAAACGCATCTGCGTCTTGTAGAAATGCAGAATAGGTGCTCCAGTAGGACCGTTGCGTTGCTTTTTAATTAATAAATGCGCTTCAACCCTGTCATCCGTGAATTCATCTGGGTCGTCGTAATAATCCTCTCGGTATAGAAATGCGACTAAGTCTGCATCTTGCTCAATCGCTCCAGATTCTCGTAAATCTGAAAGCTGCGGCTGTTTGTTAGGACGCCGTTCAACTTCTCTACTCAGTTGTGCGCATGCAATAACAGGCACGTTCAATTCCCATGCAAGAATTTTTAAAGAACGTGAAACCTCAGAAATCTCTTGTTCACGAGAGCTGTAGCGTCCTGTGCCTCGCACCAGTTGGAGGTAGTCAACGATAATCAATGCAAGGTCTTCGTGTTCACCTTTCAAACGTCTCGCTTCGGCCCGGAGTCCTTGTACAGTCATGCCTCGGTTATCATTAATCAGGATAGGGGCTTCGCTGAGACTGCCTATGCTTTGCCCTAAAGGTGCCCAATATTCTTCGCTAAATTTTCCTGTACGTAAACGTTGAAAATCAATTTTCGCTTCGGCAGAGAGCATACGCAGTGCGAGATCTTGTGCAGGTTGCTCAAAATTAAAGATCGCCACGGGTCGCTTTTGTTCAACCGCAATATTTTGCGCTATATTCAGTACTAAAGTTGTCTTCCCCATACCCGGCCGCGCTGCGATAATAATGAAGTTTCCCGGCTGTAATCCGGAGGTCAGGTTATCAAAATCTATGAAGCCTGTAGGAATGCCTAAAAATCGGTCTTTTTTATGAAAAAGTTTTTCTATTATCTCAATACCCTGTTTAAGCAACGAGCGAATATGTTCAAACCCTCGTTTGCTATCAGATTGCCCGATTTCAAAAACTGCCTCCTGCGATTGATCAAGGACTTCACTAATTTCTACGCTTTCATCTTGGGCAAGCTCTCGAATTTGAGTGGCTGTTCGAATTAACCGTCGCCGTGTTGCCTTCTCCAGTAAAATTTCAGCATAGTGCTCAGTACTTTCAGTTTCAACAATAGGTGCTTGCAGTTCATAAAGGTAGTCTGACCCACCAACCCGGTTCAACTGTTCTATCCGATTCAGCTCGTTCGCAACAAGAATCGGGTCTACGTCGTTGACACGATTATAAACAGAAAGAATCGCTGTATAGATAAGTTGATGATCAGTAGTAAAGAACGCATCGGAGGAAGCCCCGAGTAATGCTTCTACTTGTGGAATAACCGACTTTTCGGTCATCATTGACCCAAGCACCGCTCTTTCAGCTTCTTTATCCATGAGGGAGTCAACTGCTTGCGTTTGCATTGTCGTTCCTTGCATGGGAGACAATGTAAACATTGTCCCTACATTTATAGAAAATCTTCCTATTTTTCCCTCTCAACAACGACGCGTAGTTCTGCTGTTACATCTACGTGTAGTTTTACAGAGACTGTAAATGCACCGAGTTCACGTATCGGTTCGGAGAGATCTATGACGCGTCGATCTAATTCAAGGTTAGTAGATGCACGCAGTGATTCTACAATATCTGCCGGGGTTACAGAACCAAAAAGACGGTCGTTTTCGCCTGCTCTTCTGGTAAGATGACATGTAACATCAACAATTTGCGCTGCAATTTCTTGTGCGTGTTCTCTGTCTTTAGATTCTTGTTGATCAATAACCCGTTTCTGATGTTCAAAGTGCCGCTGATTTCGCTCTGTTGCATGCACTGCAAATTGCATAGGCAGAAGATAATTGCGTGCATAACCATCTGCAACTTTCAGAACATCACCCGCGGATCCTAATCCTTCAATACTTTTTTTGAGTATGACTTCCATTTTTTTATCCTTACAGCACAGGAATCAATAAGACAACTCAAGGTTGCCTCAATACAGAAATCTGACGAATATCTTAAACTCATTCGGTGTTGATTCCGTGCTACCGTGTAAATTATAACTCCAAAGTTACCGCGTAAAAGGCAATAACGCCATATTCCGCGCCCGTTTAATCGCACGGGTTACCATTCGCTGTTGTTTTGCCGAAAGTCCAGAGACTCGGCGGCTAACAATCTTTCCGCGTTCGTTCACAAACTTCCTTAACGTATCTACATCTTTGTAATCTACAGATTCCAACTTACTATAACGGGATCTCCGACGATACGCCATATTATTTTAACTCCTTTCAGTCTCGACATCAGTGTGTCAGCGCTATATCAAATTGCTGGCACAAGTAGATGCAAAAGGTTAGGATACCATATTACGTCCCTATCTATAATGTAAGAGTAAAATTTCGCCGTATGGTATAAAGGTGAAATTTAGCCGTGTATAGGCTAAATTTCGGTTGAATTTGGTCTGTTAACTTATTTAGAACGGGATATCATCCTCCGTGGATGATGTGTTGCTTTCACCTGCTGATGGTGCGGACGTCTGACCAGACGGTTCTGACATTGAACCACCTGAAGGTGTAGCATCCGCATAACCACCACCTGCGTCATCTTCATCCCGCCTACCACCGATAAATTGCAACCTGAAAAGTCGGACTTTTAGTTTGCTACGCTTGGTTCCATCCTCGGTTTCCCAAGATTCAAATTTGAGTGCACCTTCAATAAAGATAGGGCTCCCCTTACTCAAATATTCGTTCACAAGTTCGGCTTGTCTGTCCCATGCCTCAATATCAACAAAGCAAACATTTTCCTTCTGTTCACCTGTTTGTCGGTCTGTGTAGCGTTCACTCACAGCGATTCCAAAATTCGCAACTGCGGTTCCGCTCGGTAGGTACTTCACTTCAGGATCACGGGTGAGGTTGCCCATCAAAATAACCTTATTATAACTTGCCATGATATGCTCCTTTCTTTTTAGCGCGTAACGGAATAGACATATCCGCCAAATGCTATACGCGCATTTGGTGTTAGTTTGGTTCGCAGTTCAAAATAATGTTTTTTAAACAGATTCGGCAGGTTCTACAGCATCTTCACTTGATTCTGCTGGCTCTTCTGCAGAATCAGGTGTCTCTTCGGCAGTATCATCAGCCGGAACTTCAGATGCTGCCGCGTCTGTTTGTGCTGTTTTCAACTTCTCAACGTCATCTTCGTAGAGCACAATCATGTGTCGTAAAATTGCTTCAAGAACACGGAGTGCTTGGTTCAACTGCGCGACGAAACTCGGCTCGCTCTCAAAAACATAAACTACGTAATAACCTTCGCTGCGCTTCCGTATTGGATAGGCGAGTCGTCTCTTCCCCCAAACATCTATATTAATGATATTTCCGCCATTTTCAATTATACCCTTGACGTTTTCAATGAATGCTTCCGCTTCATTTTCCTCATGGTCAGGGGTAATGATAAGCATAAGTTCGTACGGTTTCAATTTGTATACCTCTCTATGGACTCACGGCTCCACTGTGTAAATCAGGGAGCAGAGATTAAATATATAGTTCTATCTGTTGAATAGGCCCTTTCTAAATTGTTCTAAGGTGACATAATTATAACACATTTCAATCGGTATATCAACTTTAAATCAAGTTTAGAGAATTATTTCAGGCACACGAGAATCAATCAATTGTAAATTATATTTTAACACATATAACAATTTGTGTCAATTGGGTGTAGAAAGTTTTTGACATTATAGTAAATTATGTAAATAAGTTCACATATATTCTGTAGGAGCGATCTCCGAATCGCGACGAAACCGCTGGTAGTCGGGAATCGGAGTTCCCTCGGACAGCTCAGATGTCCAGTTAATTGTAGAATCCGCTATAATAGTCAGTCAAATTCTAATACCGACATTTTTTGAATACAGAAGTGTGAAACAACACCTCAAAAGGCGCTAAAAAGAGGCGCAATGAATTGCGCGACTACAAACGCATTTCTATAAATCAAGCGGCACCTGGCGTCTGTCCTTGTCTGTGTTGATGCGTCAAATATTTATGCACACTCCTCATTTAATTTGAACCAAAATCGGGCGGACAAAGCCCTTCCACACGAGGACTTCGCGACAATTGAACGGCTCTGCCTCCTTAAATCAAAACTTGACAGAATATGTGAATAATAATATAATTGTCTTAGGTAGTGCTTTTATCTAACGCTTACTAAGTTATATTTATTTCTTTCAAGGAATCTTTATGTCAATCAAGATATTGTCCACTTTTTTGTGTGTAGCCCTCATATCCCTCATATCCATAACACACGGAACAGCACAAGAGTCTTCTAACGCAGATTACTTTGACCACATCACCCTATTCTCTGATGGTAGAATCACCCGCTTTACACAGATGCCGATACAGGTATATATTTCACCGGTCATAAAAGAGAGTCCATACTTGGCAGAACTGCAATACGCGATGCGCAAATGGGAAACTGCTACTGAAGGATTGATCCGTTTCAAAGAAACCGATATACCCGCGAACGCAGATATACGTGTTAGTTGGGGATTTAGTAGCCTTATGGATATTCATGACACGCGGCTCGGTAGTGCGGTGTTAACACGTTTGGATAACACAGTGAGGACTTTTTCACATTCTACCGGATACACCAGCAAAGCCAGACAAACACAGCAAATCCCAACCAATAACTCTGAAACAACAAGGGACACAAACAAAGATAATTTTAGAGTAGAAATTATACTTATGCTGGAAGGTGATGAAACCGTTATGGAATTGTCTCAAGAGGAAATGCGGACGGTATGTCTACACGAGTTTGCACACGCACTTGGATTGTGGGGACACAGTCCTCATCCTGGCGATATTTGTTATCCTACGGCGACAGCACAGCACCCAACACAACGCGATATAAACACGCTTCGTAAACTCTATAGCACACCAATTGATACACCACAGCACAACACCGCTATCAACGCCTTGAAAACCGAAATTGCATTGGCACCAAGGCAGCACTATCCTCGCTACTTGCTTGGTGCTGTTTATTTTGATAAAGGGGATATGGAATCCGCAATTGGTAGTTTTAAGGATTGCCTTAAACGCAATGAAAACTTTCAACCTGCTATTGAGAAACTTCTGCAGGCTTATCAAGAAACAGGACAATTAGGGACAGCGATTAATCTGCTTGAACAGAGGGTAAAAGAAAAACCGAGTGCTGCAGACTATAATACGCTCGGTATTCACTACTATCATCAAGGTGAGGTTAATAGGGCAATGGAGGCTTTTGAAAGAGCCGTTAAGCTTGAACCTTTTCACAAAGCCGCAAAACATAACCTACATCAGCTTTTCAGAGAAAAGGCTTTCTACGCCTTGAATGCAAAAGACTTCGCATCGGCGATGGGTATTTTTGAAAAAATTACCCAACTTAATCCGCTGGATTCAACGACATATATGTTAATGGGAGACGGATATGCAAGTGCCGAGCGCTACACGACTGCCATTCAGCATTATCAAAAAGCACTTGAATTAAATCCTGTCAGTAGATTAGCGAAGCGAGGGCTCGCACAATGCTATAATAATCATGGGGTCACCCTTAGAAATAGTAAAAAATGGGATGATGCTATTGCCGCCTATCGCAAGGCACTCGAAGTATATCCAAAATTCCATATCTCACGTACTAACTTAAGTGACGCGTTTTGGCAAAAAGCTAACAACCACCGCAAATTGGGACAAGTAGATGAGGCTATCAAAACCTATCTTGAATTACAAAAACTTCACCCAAACGATACCCATATCTCCAGTTTGCTCGGTGAATTATACCTCAAAAAACGTAATTTTTCGGATGCTGTCTCTGCTTTTCAAAAAGTTTATATGGCAGAACCTGATACGCCTCAAGCTCGACATAATCTGATCGCAGCATATCATCAGTCTGCCCAAGACCTCATAAATCAGAAAAATTACCGCGCCGCTATTGAACTACTTCAGAAAGCCGTGACACTCCTTCCGACTGCCTCTAATCTTCGTGTGAGTTTAGCGCATGCATATCAAAACATAGGAGATTATCAGCGCGCGCAAGCTGAGCTTGCACATGTCTTAAAGGGCGAACCTAACAATCAGCAAGCAACAACAGAACAGATTAACCTTTACATTCGCCGTGGAAATGCCTTGGTGCAGCAAAAAAATTATCCAGCCGCCCTTGCTCAGTTTACGGCAATTCCCGAAACTGAAAGAGATGTTATTATTAACAATATCATCGGTTATTTATATCTCGTTCAGGGTGAATTTTCAGAAGCATTAACAGCATTTGAAAAGGTTATTGCTAAAGATCCGCGGAACAGATCAACATATCTAAATTTGGTTTCGCTTGAATCGCAAGTTGCCAACCGCCTTTTTGAGAAAAGTAAAGCGGATAAATTGATCCGCGCACGATGCTTACTCGCTATCTGCTTATTGAACCAGAAACAACCTGACGCTGCACTCACGAAGTATGAACAAGCAAAAGATAGCAAATCGGAAAAACATCAGCAGATTCTATATCATACGGGAATACAATTGGCAAGAGGTTTTGAAGCACAGAACGATACAGAGCGAAGTGCTACGATTCGGCAGTGGCTTGGAGAACTAAACTATAACGTCAACGAAGTGCTTGATGACCGTTAGACACAATCTCTTATAAGAGGAGTTTTCAACTCCGATAAATTGCACCTTTTATCTCGGAAGCGGTCCAAATCCGATAAATGTAACAAAAAAGGTCGGGCGAATACACCCGACCTGATTGGTTGTTATGAAAAAACATTATTGAGAAGGACGCTGACCCCGTTGTCCACCTTGTCCTTGGCCACCACGGAATCTGTTTCTGCGTTCCGCATCGGCTTCTGTCCGTTTTTTCATCAATTCGGTCAGTTTTGACAACTCCTCTTTAGTCAATACTTCTTTGAGCCCAGCCTGCAACTCTTTGATAGTGTTTTGGGAAAAAGTCGGCATCTCTGCCATACCTGCTCGCATATCACCGGATTCACGAATCTCTTTCATCTTCGTTTCAAATTTATCAATAGCTGCCTGATGGATAGGACGCGCCTTCATAAGTGTTTCATCATCAACTTTCACCTGAAACGACAAATCCAACCATGAATTATTAACAAAAGAAGCTGGATTAAACATGCCCATCATGTCCCTGCCACCTCTGTCACCGCCAGCGCGATTACCACGTTGATTTTGTCCGGGCTGCGCGTCTCGATCAGGACGTTGTGCTGACGTTGCATGTTCAAATACAAAAAGACCGACTACTGCTATAAGTGCGATTGCGCTGAGTACGAAAAATTTCTGCTTCATTTTTTTCTCCTTAGTGGAACCTGTAACCTTGGTCTCAGATAAGGTTATCGTTCCAATTATAGTGATTGTGTCACACTCTATTGAATACTAAATATCATTACCAAAGAGTGTTCAATTCAGTTTCGTTTGTTTAGTCAAGTCTATTCAAAAAAGGTTCGTTTTTTAATTTCTACCAACTGGAATCCATATCTATGCAACAGATCCTATGTTTATCAATGAAATTTCAGAGCCATTCAATTCTCCAATAGTTCTACCTTCTACCAAAGGTATCTTCTTGTAGGAGCGAGCTCCAGCTCGCGACATCGACATTTCGACTAAAATAACCTAAGTTGCCACCTATGTAGCACAAACTTTATGAAGATAAAAAAATATTTCGGTAATTTCCTAACCATCGACATCTTGTTTTATGTTTTATTGTGTGAGGTTCATTATCTGGTTGTCTGAATCACGGAAGGCGCGGAAAACGCGGAGAACGCGGAAAGAAGAATGTTTTGATAATCCAACCTGTTTATTTATGAAGGTAAATATGGAAACAAAATAGCATTTTCCGTGTTCTCCGGGGAATGCCTAAAGACGAATGCGCCAAATCAACGGTATGAATGCCTGCTGGCATTCCCCGTATGGCATTCGCCATGATTCATACCGTGACAGAAAAAAGATCAAAAGGACCGAATTAATAAATTAATCTTCATAAAGTTTGCGCTACAATATTTCACCAATAACGAACTGTTCTTTATTAAAAATGGCGTTTGTGTGTCTAAAATCTTATAGGTAGCAACTTGGGTTAAAATAGATAATAAGCCGACAATTGAATGCCTCTGATGAAATTTAATCATATATTGATACCTCACAACTTATATGTTATAATTGAAACAAAAGGAAGGACATAATGGATTGGAAAGAAGCGCTACCGAAAATTATAACGCAACCCGATATACGGTTGCGGTTCGGGGAACCACTCGCAAAACATACCTACTTCGGCATTGGTGGAGAAACAACTGCCTACATAGAAGTGAACACAATAAATGAATTGGCAGCATTAGCACGTTTCCATCAAAAATGGGAAGTTCCTGTTGCAATCATTGGTCGCGGCTCAAACCTACTGGTAAACGATAAAGGTTTCAGTGGTATCAGTGTCAGGTTAATCGACGAATTAGCAAAACTGGAGGTTGATGGGAACGTAGTCACCGTTGGTGCGGGATATCCATTACCAGGTCTATCCAAAGTTATGTCCAAACAGGGATTGAGCGGTGTAGAATTTGCCCTCGGTATCCCTGGCTCCGTAGGCGGTGCGCTCATTATGAACGCTGGTGCATGGGGGAGTAGTTTCGGGGATGTCGTGACGGATGTAACCGTAATGCGTGATACGGGTGAACTCATTAAGTTAACTCACGACGAAGCAAATTTTGAATATCGGCGCAGCGGACTGAATGCTTATTTTTGTGTTGTAGGTGCTACGCTCAAACTTCAACATGGTGACGTAGACACAATTACAGCACAGATGCAAGACTTTTTCAAACAGAAAACCGAAACACAACCTTTTGCCGAAGAGAATGCAGGATGTATTTTCAAAAATCCTCCTGGTGATTCAGCAGGACGACTAATAGACATTAGTGGTTTGAAAGGGCATCGTATCGGTGGCGCAGAGGTATCTACAGTTCACGGTAATTTTATACTCAATATGGACAACGCGACAGCGGCAGATGTTTTAGACTTAGTCGCATATATCCAAAAGCAGGTCCGCGAAAAGATGGGTATCTCCCTACAGACCGAGGTAAAACGTTTGGGATTTGACGAATAGAGTCTTTTTAACTTTATGAGATAGCCTAATGATTTTTGACAATCAAAATCGGTAGTTAAATACGTGAGGGTGTGCATAAATAATTCCGATGTTAAATATGCGCTTAAAGGTAGTCCGCACACGCCGTGGGTTTCCGTCCACAA
>JAGWBU010000065.1 GCA_021295735.1 Candidatus Poribacteria bacterium
TACGGTGAATCTAAGCAGAAAATATACCAATTTAACAGGGACATTGGCACATGGCAGCAAGTCACGCCAAAAATCTCACATCATGTTACCTGTCTTGCTGTTGATGATAACACGCTCTATGTTGGAACAGATGGACAGGGCGTGCTACGTTTTTCACTTGATAATTAGTATGGGTCCTGCTAAATCAATCCTATCTTGACGTCGAATGCTATTGACGCATTCGACGTTGATTTGTGCCACATCCGCGATCCTCTCCTTTTATTATAAATCTCGCCTTCTTCACGCTTCAAACCACCTTCATTTTGAAAAATGCTATCCTTTTCTGCTACTTATATTTGGAGCGATTTACCAAACTTGTCTACTTGTATTGACAAGAAAAGGAGAAAAAAATGTTTAAAGTATTTTTCATCAATAACTGGTTTTTCGTAGGGATAGGTTTTATCCTAATTTTCGCTCTCGGATGTTATCTATGGTTTCAAAACGACATGGCTAACTTCCGGCAAAAGTATGCACCAATTAGTCAACTGGATAAATCTGCAGAAACACAACAGTCAGGAAACTTACAAGCAGAACTGAACGAAACTGCGCAATCTGTAGAAAGCATTCCTGTTTCCAAAAACATTGGTGATGGCACATATATAGCCACTGGCACAGAAACAGAAAATACAAAAACTGACACCGATTCTACTTTAGAAGGCATGAATGAGGAAACTACTTCAATAGAAGAAGCAGAAGAAATCCTTTCACCTGAAGAATTGAGGGAACGCGAACTCAAAAAACGGCTAAAGGAAATCTTTGCGCAGATGAAAGTATTGACAGAAAAAGCGGGAGGGAAAGTAGACGCTTCAAGCGACCCTGAAGTGAGACATGAAATGCAGCAACTTACAACAGAATTGTTCCAAATTATGCAAGAAGGGGTAAAAGAAGAAGACCAACCAGCCTTCAATTTCTTCATGAATTTAATGACAATGAGTAACAGATTAGTAAACTCAAATGGTGAAATTATCGTTTCTGAATATGTGAAAATAGCGGATAATATGGAAGCAGCAGGAATGAGTGAAATGGCAAAAGGCATACGGGCCTGGGCACAGAATGCTCTTGACAACGGATATGAGGTGATTAAACCCGAGGATATACAGAGGCTAATGGCACAAGATAACAACTAATAGGTTTGCGGTTATAGTATCATCTTAAACTGGTTTTCAACCTGTTCCCAAACCTAAATTTTTATACATCTTTGGAAGAAATTACGCAAAATTACCTGTTTATCCAAAAAAATGTAGTTTTTTGAAAAAATGCACCTTTTTGCCCTCAAAAACGCGTCTATAATCATAAGGAGATCTAAAAGTAGAAAGCTACTTAAGTATCTAAAGATTAAGAAGATTCAGTTTTCCTGAAAATAAAGTTTTTTCACGCATCTAAATGTTAACCGAAACAATTAATACAATGGGTTCATCATCTAATGAATGCCACAAAAGCATACAAATTAAATAGGAGAAATTATGTTTAATGAAATTTCCATAGACAACTGGATACTCGGTGGTACTGTCTTCCTCCTGATTTTCACACTTGGATGTTATTTGTGGTTCCAAAATGAGATGGCATATCTCCAACCACAGGATACCGATACCAACGTAGAAATACAGCGCTTGGAGAAACCCTCAGAAATTAAGCAGGTAGAAACACCACAAATTGAATTCACTGACATAGCGCAACCGGAGGCATCTGAAAAAAATAGTTCTGATTCTAAAAGCACTACTGACAGGGTTCCAGGTGTCACTGACAGTGGTGCTCAACAGCGAAACACAGTAAGTAGTATGTTGGTTATTCCATTAGCAGTCATAAATAGCGTTTCAAAGGAATCGCAGCCGTTGAAATAAGACACAAGGGCTACTTGGCTATGGTATTAAGGAGATGAGAACCCCAAAATAGAAAACAAATCCTTTTTTGCAACACCCTGATTGTAATGGTTCTATCATAAAGTTTTCCATACATTAGGCACGCCTTCATGCGTGCCTTTTTTCTTATGCGCAAATGTTGGGTGTCGCTCCGCTCTACCCATAACTGTCAATTTAAGAGAAAAATGTTGAATTTTCTTCTTGTAGGAGGGGTTTTCAACCCCGATTTCGTGAGTCTTAACCTGTAAAATCGGGGTTGAAAACCCGCCAAATGCCAAAAAGCGCATTTGGCGTTGATTCACTCCCACAAGAAGGTATATCCTTAAATTGACACCCGCCAAATGCCAAAAAGCGTATTTGGCGTTGATTTGGCAGCATGCCATACGGGGAATGCCACTTAGGCATTCCCTGGAGAACGCGGAAGATGTTGCTTTCTGGATCAGCAATATTTTCAAAGCATTGGAATATATATATGAGAATTAACTGGGATAAAAGTAGGTCTTTCCGTGTTTTCCGCGTTCTCCGGCTTTCCGCGATTCTGACAAAATGAAATCGGGTTTCCAAAACCCTCCAACAAGAAAATATGGTTAATGACAAAAACTTTACACACCCATTTCTGGTATTCTCATTGACAGGTAAGCATTTTTATGCTATGCTATTGGCAAAATACTTCCCAAGATGATATTTCAAAAAATTAAAATCTGCAAATATATGGACATTGCCTATAGGCAGGGAATACTATTATGGAAGAAAAAAGAGATGAAAAACTACAGCAGATTGCAGAAAACGCGCTAACAAATTCTGTTGTCCGTGTAGTATGGCAAAAAACTGACGAAGAATCCGGTAAACACCTTATCTGGATACGGGGTAGCGGGTTTTTTGTCGGTCCAAACCTTGTCGTGACAAATATTCATTGTGTTGCAGGAGCACCTTCCTTTTTTGCGGAACTCGTTGGGACAAATACTGAATTCCCTGTTGAAGGTGTAGTGGCGTTTGATACCGAAAACGACCTTGTTATTTTTAAAGTTGCTGGTGAAGGAACACCGCTGCCCTTTGGTGATAGTGATACGGTTCAGATTGGCGATATTTTATGTGCGGTAGGCTACCCCGGAGGAGAAAAAGGTGTAGCTACACAAATCACTATGCGAGGCATTAGAAGTAGCGATAAACGCATACAAATTAAAGAGGATTTAGCTTCCGGATATAGTGGTGGTGCTGTGCTAAACAGCATGGGTGAGGTTATAGGGGTTGCTGTTGGTGCTGCCTCAAGCATATTGACATTTAGTGGTGGAACAACTTTGTCTATTAGCCACGCGATTCCCGTAAACGCCTTACAGTTTTTACTTGCGAACGCGGAAGAAATGATGCCATTGGATGAATGGCAAAAACTCCCACATATACAAGGTTTTACCCAAGTTGTGCAAGCCCAGATGAATATGAGGCAAGGTAAAAACCTGGACGCACTAAAGTGCCTTGATGCTGCAATTGAACTTAATCCAAATGCAGTGGAGATATACGCCAATCGTGCAGGTTTAAAGATTTTGATGGGTGAAGCAGAAGATGCAATTATCGACTGTGATTCCGCCATCAAACTTAACGCCAATTTTGTAGAGGCATATATCAACCGAGCTTCCGCGAACCTATCATTAGATCAATACAATGAGGCAATTGCTGACTGTGATGCTGCTCTCAAACTTAATCCTGATTTTGTTCAGGCCTATGTCATCAGAGCGACCGCTAAATTTGCTGCGAAATTTGATTCAGAACAACACAAAGAGGCACTTGCTGATTATGATATCGCCTTAAAACTCAACCCAAATGCAGCAGAAATCTATTTTACTCGCGCACATGTGAGGGCTGTATTGGAGGACTATGCTGGAGCAATTGAAGACTATGACAAAATGATCAGCCTAAATCCTAAACCCAACCCATTATTGAATGTTTATGGACATCGAGGAGATGCAAAACGCTTCAATCGCGACTATGAAGGCGCAATAGAGGACTATAACAAAGTCATACAATCCAACCCACAAGACGACGAAGCTTACAACAGTCGCGGGCGTGCGAAGTATGACCTCGGTAAATCTAAGGCGGACAAAGGTGATAAAAAAAGTGCTCGTAAATACTATCAAGAGTCAATTAAAGACTATACTGAGGCAATCACATTAGACCCTGAGTATACAAGGTGTTACTTTAATCGTGGTCTTGCGAAACGCCAACTTGGCGACTATGAAGGCGCAATAGAAGACTATGGTAAAGTTATTGAATTAGATTCTAAGGATAATTTTGCCTACTTCCAACGCGCGTATGCAAAACAACGACTTGGTATTTCCAATGCAGATGATGGAGATGTAGCTGGTGCTGATGGGTACTTTCAAGGAGCGATTGACGATTATACTGAAACTATCAAACTTGACCCAGAGGACGCTATTTCTTACTACAATCGTGGTTTCGCGAAGTACAATCTTGGTAAATCTAAAGCGGATCAAGGGAATATAGCGGATGCGCGAGAATACTATAAAGCGTCTATTGGCGACCAAACAGAAGCCATCAAAATAAACCCAGAGTACGCTTCAGCCTATAATGGGAGAGGATGGGAAAAGTATATACTTGGACAATTAGAAGTTGAGGACGGGAATAAAGAAGAAGCCAAAATTCTCTTTCAAGCAGCAGTCACTGACAGTGATGAGGCGATTCGGATTAATTCAGATAAACCGAGTGCTTCCGCCTACCACACCCGGGCAGCTGCAAAGGCTGCTCTTGGAAACTATGGTGACGCGATTGAGGATTTTGATGAGGCTATACGGATTAAGCCCAGTGACGCACTCTATTATTACGAGCGAGGACAGGCGAAGCAAGCACTCAGCAAGCATAAAGAAGCAAAAGCAGACATAGCAAAGGCTATGGAATTAGACCCTGATGTTGAAAATAAGTCATTCTAACGAGATATTTACCTATAATCGCACAAAATCCTCTTCTTGTAGGAGCGAGCTCCAGCTCGCGACCTTCACATGACAGAATCTAATCAAAACAACACTATGATTTAGGCGAGCTTTCATTCGTGTTTTTTTATTCAACAGAAACTTACTTTCCCACTTGTTTCAAAACCTGATTTTACACACATTTCTTGAAAAAATCACACAAAAATCAGCTTTTTACTGAAAAAATGCATTTTTTTATGAAAAAGTGCAATCTTTTTCCTCGCAAATGCGTCTTTAATTACAGAAGGTTCAAATGGGAGAGGAATTGACTGAAAAATCCAAATATCGGGAAACTCAGTTTTCGTGAACACAATGTTTCCTCATTTGTCTAATGATTAACTGAGATAACTAAAACAAAGTATAAAAACCCAGTGGATACCGCCTGAAGATATGAATTGAAGAGGAGAAAAAGATGTTAAAAGAATTTACCATAGAAAATTGTATTCTCGGTGGAACCTGTTTCATACTAATTTTCACACTTGGATGCTATTTGTGGTTCCAAAACCAAATGGCTTACCTCCAACCAGTGGATACTGACCCCAGAGTGGAAATACAGCACATGGAAAAGCCTTCAGAAACAGAAAAAGTAGAAATACCGCAAATAGATCTCACAGACACAGAACAACCAGACACACCTGATAAAAATAGTGATGACTCTGAAACTATATCTAATTTCAGTAGCGCACAGCAGCATACATAAAGCGAAAAATCGAACAGTAGCACGCTATTACATAAGCTGCTACTGACTATAATGCGGAATTAATTTAACCTGCCTTAGGCACGACACCCACGCGTGCCTTTTTCTTATTCTTACCCTCTTTCCAAGCACTTGAAAAAAATGTTCCAAATTACAAATTGCCATCACCTACTACATTCATTAACTGTTGTCAGTGTCATTAGTTCTTCATATTTTCGCTTATTATTCCATGTGCCTCTTCTTGTAGGAGCGAGCTCCAGCTCGCTACTTCCCGACAAAAATGTATAAAAATCCTAAAACTAAATAGCCCTAAACTGTTGTTTTAAATTGACTGTTATCCAACCCTATGCTATCCTCTAAAGTATGCCTTCCCAAAGAAGGATAAATCATCTTTTCGCCATTTCTTAGAATAATCACTTATTTCCCACAAAAAACACATTATTTTTCTTAAAGTGAAACCTTCCAATTCAAAATCGCGTCTAAATTATAAAGAAGGTGAGTTTGATAAATAATTTTAGAAGTTACATATCATTCACAACTGACAGTCTTTAAATTTGCCTCCGTCCTCCGAAATTTGTAATAACTGCTGTATTGTGTTTAATTCGCACGTCAAACTATTAACAACTCGCTATTCTTGATAGTGAGTTTCCAGGAGGTAAAAAAATGAAACGCACCTATATGTTGTTTGGGATGACGGTACTGTTCAGTCTTTTTCTGCTTACCGTAAACGTTTGGGGAGCTCCGTATATTTCTTTCCATTCTTACCGTACAGGGCAAGATGCCATCTACATTGTTGATACAAACGGCAAGAATCTACGCAACCTAACAAACCACCCCTCAGACTGTTGCGCAACGTGGGCACCGGATGGGCGTTCTTTTGCTTTTTTGTCGCACCGTGATGGAAATTTCGAAATCTATATTAAGACATTCAATGTAGCTCAGGCGCGTCGGTTGACAAACCATCCGGAGTTAGATTATGCTCCTGCCTGGTCACCTGATGGAAATTGGATCGCTTTTGTATCCAAGAGAACAGGGGAAAGTCATATCTACAAAATAGATATCAACGGCAAGAATCTACAGAGACTGACTAACCAGGGAGATAATTTCTCCCCAGCCTGGTCTCCAGATGGGCAATCAATTGCTTTTGGTTCTATTGGCCCCCCCGGTCTCTATGTGATGGACGCAGATGGAAAGCATCCCAGACAGCTTATAGACCCGTTCCATGTAGGCGGACGTCCTCGGTCTCCTGCTTGGTCGCCTGATGGAAAACAGATTGCTTGTGTTGTCGGTAATAATGGGGATGATATCTACATCGTGGATACAGATGGACAAAACGCCCGCCGCGTGTCACCTCTTGGGATTTGGAGCAACAATCCTGCGTGGTCTCCTGATGGTAAGTGGATTGCCTACGATGCCTACGATACAGAAATTGCGCATCCTCCGGACAACCCGAATGCGGAGCGACACATTTTTATCGTTTCTGTCGAGGGGGGCGAGCCACGGCAAATCACACAACATCCTGGGCAACATGTTTCTCCCGCCTGGGTTCCCGAAAGTTTTTTCTCAGTTTCTCCGACTGTGGACACCCAGACGACCCTCTGGGGTCGGTTGAAACAAGCTGAACGTATGACGCAATGAAGATAATCACGGTTCACCATGTAGAAAATACCATGATCATGTAAAAAAGTTGTTAGCTATGTTGGTGGTACTTAACAACATGAGCGGTACAGTCTTTCATATTACAAAGGTTGAAGCTGATGTTGGCACTGCTCAGGTAAAACCATTAAAAGATCGAAATGGATATGAAGTGCATTTAACATTACCACCTATTTTACCCACTGGTATCTTGAAAAGCGAAATTCGGGTGCACACAACCCACCCGAAAGGATTTATAAGTGACTTCAGGTATCCAAACCTAAGGGATTATCCGGGAGATAAACAAATGAAACGCACCTATATATTGTTTGGAATGACGTTACTGTTCAGTTCTTTTATACTTACCGTAAACACTTGGGGAGCTCCGTATATTTCTTTCACTTCTAACCGGACAGGGCAAACTGACATCTACATTGTTGATACAAACGGCAAGAATCTACGCAACCTAACAAACCACCCCGCAGATGAGGCTGGCGCTACGTGGGCACCAGATGGGCGTTCTTTTGCTTTTGGGTCGAACCGTGATGGAAATTCCGAAATCTATGTTAAGACATTCAATGAAGCTCAGGCGCGTCGGTTGACAAACCCTCCGGAGGACGATTTTGATCCTGTCTGGTCAGCTTTTTCTCCTGCCTGGTCACCTGATGGAAATTGGATCGCTTTTGTATCCCCGAGAAACGTGCTATATGATATCTACAAAATTGATATCAACGGCGAGAATCTACAGAGGCTTACTAACCAAGGACATTTTACCTTTGACATAACTTGGTCTCCAGATGGGCAATCAATTGCTTTCCATTCTATCGGTCGTCTCTATGTGATGGACGCAGATGGAAAAAATCTCAGAGAGATAAAAAACCCGGGCGTACCTTTTCCTCGGTTTCCTGCTTGGTCGCCTGATGGAAAACAGATTGCTTGTGTTAGCGGTAATGGTGAGGATGGTGATGGTATCTACATCATGGATACAGATGGACAAAACGCCCGCCGCATCTCGCCTTTTGGGACTTGGAGCTACAATCCTGCGTGGTCCCCTGATGGTAAGTGGATTGCCTACGATGCCTATGATGCAGGAGTGGATCCTGTGGGAACCCCGAATGCGGAGCGACACATTTTTTTCGTTTCTGTCGAGGGAGGCGAGCCACGGCAAATCACACAACATCCTGGGTATAATTATTCTCCCGCATGGGTTCGCGAAAGTTTTTTCTCCGTTTCTCCGACTGTGGACACCCAGACGACCCTCTGGGGTCGGTTGAAACAAGCTAAACGTATGACGCAATAAAGATAATCACGGTTCACAATGCGGAAAATACCATTTCTAAGTGATTATATTGCATTATTTCGTAAGTTGGGTTTCGCTTGCGACACCTGCCAAATACCAAAAGGGCATTCATAGCGTTGATTTGTGGGTAAATTCATTACCTATCCATTCAAATTAACTCCAAAAATTGGCGAAGGTATTGATTTTAGGAGGTTATATATAATGTTCAGAAAAATGTGTATAATAGGATCGGCTTTTCTGATGAGTCTTACAGTGATGACGCTGACTGCTGATGCTCAAGAAAAAATTCTTGGTACGTATCTCTGGATGATTGCTAAAACTGTAGGTGGACAAGGTGGTGCAAATTCTACCTATGTTGATTCACTTGATGAAGCCAGCAACGGCAAAGTCACCGAAGAGAAAATCGCCAAACACGGTGCAAGAGAAGGCAACGAAGTTGGTAATTATGAGTGGACACCTGGCACACTTGCCAATAACGGAGATATTAATGCTCTCGTTAATAAAATAGGTTTGGAAGCTGGTGAGTTAGATCATATAACGTCTTATGCGCTAATTGTCCTCAAAACGAAAAGAGCGCAAGAAAACGTAGCGATGGGTGTCAGTAGTGATGACTCAGTTAGGGTTTGGGTTAATGGCGAAGTTGTTCATACCCATGCGGAGAACCGGAGTCTCGGCAATGAAAACACCTTCCAAGATCATTTAAAGGTTGATCTAAAAAAAGGAAGTAATTTGATCATGATAAAGGTCAGTGAACGTGGTGGAGGATGGGGTATGCACTTCGGCGTAGGCGGCGACTATGAATTAGCCGAAATTGATGACATTTTTTTGCCAATTGAACCCGCTGGCAAATTAACAACGCAATGGGCACAAATCAAGAATATCCGGTAATTCTGACCTGATATCTCACAAAAGAGTGTTTCCGGTTTTCTCTTCATTCAATGAGAATTTCTGCAATGAAATTTTGTATAAACCTTGTAATTTGATTGTAGTAAAATTACTTATGGGTTGGGTGTGTAAAGTTTTGGTTACAATCTTCTCAACTCTTATTGTAGGGGTCTCTGGGGAATGCCATAAGGCATTCATACCGTTGATTTCTTGATTTGGTGCCCCGTCATATTTGATGTATTTAAACAACGGGCGGGCACCAAATCAACGGTCCGAATGCCTTTTGGCATTCCCCGGAGACCCGCCCCTACAATCGGGGTTGCGGTGTTGTTTTGGTTAAAATGTGTGAAACCTGAAATAAATCCTTAAATTGACACCCGCCAAATGCCAAAAAGCGCATTTGGCGTTGATTTGGCAGCATGCCATACGGGGAATGCCAAAGGGCATTCGGACCGTTGATTTGGCGCATGCTGCGTTGATTTGGCTGAATCATGCGGAATACCAAAAGCGTATTCCGCCAAAAGGCATTCATACGGACATCTATATTCAATCTAATTATCAAACTCACGTTAAAAGATTATCTCTATTTGTGAGGTGTTTCATGAAGCATAATGATGCTGACCTGATAGAACGTACACTTGAAGGCGATCAGCACGCTTTTGCGTTGCTTGTGGAAAAATACCAAGATCAGATACACACACTGGTATGGCAAAAGATCGGTGATTTTCACATCGCACAAGAAATTACCCAAGACGTATTCATCTCTGCGTATCAAAAACTCGCGACCCTCAAACATCCCAACCGATTTTCAGGGTGGCTTTATGTCATTGCGAATCGTAAGTGTATCACGTGGTACCGAAAGAAAAAGCCGCAACCACAATCTTTAGAAGGGACAGACCCAATGGAATTGGAAGAGGCATGTTATTTGGATTATGAGTCCCGGCAGCGTGAAGAGGCAGCAAACGAAAAGCGGCGTGCAATGGTTCAAAAACTGCTTAGCAAACTCCGAGAGAGTGATCGGACAGTGATTACACTACACTATCTCTCTGGGTTGACCTGTGAAGAGATTGGTCGGTTTCTTGGTGTTTCAACGAACACGGTTAAAATCCGACTGCACCGCGCACGCAACCGATTGAGGAAGGAAGAAGCAATAATTAAAGAAAATCTAAGTAGTTTCCAAGTGCCGAAACAATTGGCAGAAAATATTATGAACGAAATATCACACCTCAAGCCAGTAGCACCATCTACAAGTAAACCGTTTTTACCCTGGGTAGTATCCGGTGCTTCTGCTATTTTGGTTTTTCTACTGATAGGTGCAGGGGCACAACACCTATATCGTTTCCAAAAACCGTATAGTTTTCAGGCACAATTGGATCCTACAATTGAAATAGTTGACTCATCCGAAATTTTTGAGACCCAGTTAAAACCTGATTTGCGAAATCAGTTAGGACGATTAGATGGAGCAGGTAAAGATAACGGGGCAGGTAAGAAGGAAGATGATTTAATTAATCCTGCAATGGAATTAAAGACCGGCCTTCTTCTTTCCAAAGAAGCTGCTAAACTATTGGAACATCTTAGAAAAGAGATTGAGGCTTATGACGCAAAACTGAAAAGCGGGAAGATGGAATTTTCGATCACATTAAGCGAGGGAAATAGAAATTGGGTCAAGGAACGGAAACCTAAACCGAAGAATGTCCAGTATGAAGACACAGGAATCTGGCAAATCACTTACAACTTTGAAGGGCGACAACATTTTTATGATGTTAAGGCACGAAAAAAGCAGGAACTCAACGGGAAAATGCTTCCCAATTGGCAAGAAATCCATCACCAATTTCAGCTTGAAGGTAGAAAACTGAATATACGAGAAAAAAACGAAACCGGCTGGGTGCAGTACCCGGCAAAATTATCTGATTTTGAGGGAATGTTTGATCCCCGCTGGTGGGGATGGCACCCTTGGAGGTTTGACTTCCAATTCCTAACCAGTTTTTTAGAACCTATAGATGTTCAACTTTTGGAAGAGGATGGAATTCCCCTCTATTTTCTTACTTTACGTCGTATTGATCCCGACGTAACACGGACAAATCAAATTTGGATAGACCCACAAAAAGGCTATCGTATAATTCGTATTTTTATGTCTCAAAAGTCCGTCCAAAAAACAGTGTTGAAACTTTCATCTGGAGTTATAATACCAAATCCGCCTGAAGAAGTAGAGCATTTTGACATTTATACATATCAACTTGAACAGTTTGAACCGGGTATTTGGTTTCCGAAAATCGCTACGTGGGAATTAAGTTATAATCCAGAAACACAACAATCATATAGAAAGATACAAATGCAAGTACATAAGGCTGTCTTTAATATTCCAATTACAGCAGAGGATCGTTAAAAACGACAATCAGAATCAAGGTATCTACCCTTACGAAAATCTATTGAAGTTCCTTATAACATCTGAATATTGTTTTCTGTTGACATTGCTTTTCAACAATTAATGTTGGCTAATCAGATTGATCTAAGGCGCGCATACACAGCGCGCCTATATTTTTAAGCAAACCCTACCTTTTGAGTAAACTAAACTCTTCCTTACCTAACGTTCAGGCAGAAAGCCCAATGCTTTAGCTTTGGGATGAATGCCTGCTAACGGCTCCTTTTATCAAAAATGCTTGATTTCGTTCAAGAAATGTGATATGCTCTTTAGACATCGTTGCGGCGCCATTTAGAAATGGTATGACGATGTGTAGGAAGACACGATGTATATTACAAAAACATTGAAACAAAAGAAAACTCAACACTTAGACGATCTCGCTCGTGCGTCTGGTCGTTGCTATTCCAAAGTTGTGTCGCTTGTTCGGAAAACACACAAACAGAAAAACTTTTGGCTTTCTAAAGGTTCAGTGCAAAAGTATCTACGCCACAAGGCATATGCGTTGCATTCTCAATCCATACAAGCGTGTGCGGATACCTATTTTGATAGTCTCAAAAGTTTCTTTCAAGTGAGAAAGTCTAATTCTGATGCCAAACCTCCGAAACGGACACCAAGATATTTCAAGGTGCGTTGGAAATCGTCAGCAATTCGCCTAAGAGATGGACACCTGATACTTTCTAATGGAAAAGGAAGAGAACCAGTAATCCTTGAGGATGTATCTGAAAAACCGAACTATGTTGAGATGTTCTTCAAACGCGGCCACTACTATTTTGCGCTTGTCTATAAAGTTGGTGTTCCTCCAAAACAGGATACAGGCATCACTGTTTCTGTTGATATGGGTGAGATACACCCGATTGTGAGTTTCAATGGTAAAAGAACTACGATCTATAACGGACGCCAGTTGCGGTCTATCATGCAGTATAGAAACAAAATCAAAGCATCTTTTTCTGCGAAAATGGACAGATGCGAGAAACGATCTAAAAGTTGGTATAAACTTCTAAAAGCAAAACGCAAGACTTTGGATAAACTTGACGCACAAATCAAAGATGCCGAACATAAAATCACTTCACGCTTTATAACCGACTGCGAAAAAGCGAAGGCGGATACGATTGTGATTGGAGACTTAAAAGGCATCCGTGATAATATCAAGTATTCTAAAAAGTCTAATCAGAAACTGCACCAGTGGGCTTTCGCACGAATAGCAGACAAAATCACCTATAAAGCAGAACTTGCTGGTATTCACGTTGTTTCTGAATCTGAAGCCTGGACCTCACAGACTTGTCCACAATGTGGCAATAGAAAGAAACCAAGCGACCGAAACTATCACTGCAAACAGTGTGAGTTCACATACCACAGAGATGGTGTCGGGGCTATAAACATTTTCAACAAAGTATCTGGGTTGATAAATAACCCAGTAGTCGGGACGCTGGCATTCCCCTTTGGTGTTAGATACAATCAACACCTTTGTCGCTCTGCCTGAGCAGAGAACCTTGATAAATCACGGAAGAAACCCCGTCGCTTTAGCACGGGGAGTATGTCATATACCTCAGCATTGGTAGTATAAACCAGAGGCATTCAATTGTCGCGTATTCTAATCCATAAAGTAAAATAGCGTTTCCAAAGGTTAAAAGAGGCGACGAATGCCATACGTGCATTTGGCGTTGATTTGGCGATGAATTGAGCGACTACAAATACTTTTGCTGTTAAATCTGCCTTATAAAGCCTTCCTATAAGAGTGCTTCGCGACAATTGAATGGCTCTGTAGTATAAACGCCAAATTTGACAACAAAACCCTTAATCTGTTAAAATTGTAAACACCATGGCGAAAATATGCGTTTAATCTTGCAACTTTATCATTAATATTTTGTATTAACGATAAATCTGCTCAGTATGAATCCATAGAACTGCTTGATAGCACAACAGATCAACGCAAGAGTGGACTTGTTACTGTCAATATCCACCATGAAAAAAACTATTATTGTATTCCTGCTACTTGCTGGAACAATGCTATCGTATGCACAGAGACCAGGAGGAACGATCCCTTTCGATTGCCCTGATGTGCCACCTGTCAAGTTTCAGTTTAATCTCAACCATGAGTTGATCGCGCTTATCTCAACTACTGAACCCTTTGATGCTGTGGAAAATCTATATGTTCACACGTATGATGCTGAAGAAGGACTTTTTGACAAATTGGTTGAATATTATGGTGAGAAGTTAAACCAAAATAGATGGGAAAGTTTTGCTGCAGATGAAAACTGGCAAATTTCTGTGCTTAACGACTCAGGACCAGAAGATACATGCACAGGTATCTTTGCAATTGTCAAGAGTAGATCAGAGGTGCATCTGCTCAACGTCGTTGGACAGATTCCGAAAGAACAAATAGGTGCGCTGTTAGCAAACCTAAATGTAATCGGCATTTGGATACCTGAATTAAGATCGTTGGATGGAACCTTTGAGCTACCAAATATTCAAACGGAACCAGCAATTTCTGAAACCGAAGAGATTTTATTGGACAAGAAACCGGTAACAATGCTTCGTATGCCAGAAGATTCACCCAATCCTTTTGTCCAGTTTTCAGGGACAATGCAAGAAACACATCCAACAGATTGGACTTACCACGGACAACCGATTCGGAAAATTCAGATACAGGCACACACGAAAAGCAGAGGCGTCAGCAACAAAGAGAGAGTGAATGCAGTAAAAGATGTCTTCTTCGGAAATATCGCACCCCAAGAAGGTTCAGATGACCTCGCGGTATTGTTGAAAAAACTATCGAATTCTGATGTGGCGAAATTTGTGCAAAAAGTTACCATAAATACCGGAGAAAAGTGGGTTAAAATATACTTGGAAGATATTACAAATAAAGATGGTCTAATTCCGCTTTCAAAAAGGTATTACACCCATAACGGCGACGCTATTGATGAGATACAGGTCGAGGGCAATCGATCTGTTGAATTAGATGAGATTGTTAAAATGCTCGAAGATGGCCCTGTAGAAATTGAAGCTGCTGCGCAGAAACTAGCTGAGTCCATCCCGGAATTTGAGGATATTCAAGTTAGTATTAAGAAATCAGGTCTACAACATATCGCGACAATAAATATTATAGAGAAATCGCTGCCTTTAAGTACCTATACAACTACAATTCCACGGATAGGGTTTAATCGCGTGACAGGTTGGGAACTTGGCGCGCGTGTTGAAACTGGCTTGCGCTCGCAAAAGAGAGATAATATAACACCTTTTGAATTTGACTGGTACTCTAATATCCCAATTGAAAAGGATAACTCTAAACTTTTTGCGCAGTTTGGTTACGGATTTGGGAATAAACAACTCTATTACCGGATTGGTGGCGACCGAATCTGGGGAGAAAATGGCAAATGGAATTTAGGTTTAAGCGCGCAGTTTCAACGCGCTATAACTACAATCGCACCGGAACTTTTCGCTGGTTATGATGAGACTGGAACACTTTTTCTACGTATTGTTGGCGTGCCAGATCATCAGGATTACTATTTAAGAAACGGAGCAGAGATTGCTTTACAATGGCAACCAAAAAGGTCAATAAATTTCAACCTTTCTATGCTTTGGGAAACACATGAAAGTTTACATAAAACAACTGATTGGCATATTTTTAACTTGTGGTCATCATCAAAAGTCCGGGAAAACCTTGTAATAACACCGGGCAACATGCGGAGCATCAATTTTAAGTTTGATTCCAATGATCGATATAATTACCTTGGTTGGCATAATACTGTCCTCGTTGAACATAGCAACCGTAACTTTGGGTCTGATTTTGATTGGACACGGTTTCAAACGCATCTGCGATATGCAGTTCCCTACCGAAATAACCAACTTCGCACTCGGTTTGTGCTGAGTTCAGTTGTAGGCAAACCTGCTGAGGATCATTTTAGTACAGCGATCCTGCCGATTCAACGCCAATTTGTTATTGGCGGGATTGGCACGCTCAACGGTTATCCGTTATATACGTTTGCTGGTGATCATGGATACCTTTTCAACGTTGAATTTCTTATCGGTTTGCCGAATTTCAATAAAATTAATGTACTAAATTTCATCAATGTGAATGTGTTGAATAATATCCATGTGGTTCTTCTTTTTGATCAAGGACAAGTTTGGAATGAACTGGGCAGTGATCGGCATTTCAAACCGAAAGGGAGTGTTGGTATTGGTCTACAGGTTGCATCGGAGGTTGATATTTTTCGTTTCAACGTTGCAAAAGCATTTGAAGCAGAACAAGGTATTCAATTTAATCTAATGTTTTTCTATAGTTTTTAGGATTTTGTTCTAAACTCTGTTGCGCAGGCAACACTAAAGTAAATAAGGTGGATTGTGCCATGAAAAGAAGCAAAGGCAAAATATCTCTACTAATTTCCTTAGGGATACACGTTGTTTTGATGTTAGGGTTATCGCCGTTTCTGATGAAACATTTCATTGAAGCAGATGACGATCTCTCTCTTGTAATCTTTAGGGTGGGTACGCCTGAGCGAGTGAAACGACGTTTGATGCGCCAACATCAAACGGTGCAACCGAAACGGAGCAACGCTGGCGGATCGCCTACCCTTTCGCGCGCTGCACCAAAGTATGACCCAGAGATGAACCCGCCAAAAGCCCCGACCTTTGATAATGTCGCACCAGAAATTGTCACTTATGCAGATATACCTCAAGCAGACACTCTTGCACTACCAAACACGAGTTTTGGGAACGATGCTGAAGCAGCGGGGCCTGTTGTCGGTCGGAAATACCGCGGAGCGGGAGGTAATGTCCGTGGACCTGGTCGTGGCGGCACAGGCACCGGACAAGGCAGCGGTGTGGGCAAAGGATTATCAAACGTAGCGAGTATAGGGGACCTCGGTTCAATTGATTTGGATGAAGGCATCATGGGACTTGGTATCTTTGACACAGACGTCATGCCCGGCCACGGATTTATAGGTCAGGTCTACATTCCCGGTCACACACTTCATAGAATTCCAGATTTTAAACGGATGAGCCCTGTTTACACTTTTGCAACCGCGAAATTGGATGTAGCTCCAAGACATTATACTGAGGGGTTTCCCACACCGCAGAAACAGAATGTACTTGAAAATTTCGCTGTACATTTCCGTGGAAAATTGGCTGTGGATACACCCGGCACATATATGTTTGAGTTAATCTCTGATGACGGGTCAAAGTTATTTATAAATGGAAAATTAGTTGTAGATAACGACGGTGTTCACGATGATCGAAGTAGAAAATCTTACATCGCACTTACCACAGGATTTCATCCTGTTGAGATACACTATTTCCAAGGTCCACGATACAGTATTACATTACAATGGTTTTATAAACCACCAAACCGTTCGAAACGGATTGTCCCACCGGAAGTTATCTTCCATCCCGGAAAACCCGATGTTCCAGATGAGTTGAGAAAGTTAAAACAACAGTTGAAAAAGATGGAAAAATCAAAACAGTAAGGACTGCAATGAAAAACTTTCTTGTGATATTGTGTTTAATGCTTCTCTGTGGAACTGCAAGCGCACAAAAAGGTAGCGGAAAAGTATCTTTCAATTGGCATAATGCACCATCTGCGCAATTTAAATTTGATTTAGATCGCCGCATCATTGCGCAGGTAATGGAAAATCCGAATGCAGAAATCGCTTCGTTGTTTCGTACCTTGGACAACCTATATTTACGAAATTATCATAGTAAAGGTCTCAATTACAAAACGATGCTTCAACACTATAAAGATAGACTAACAGCACGCGGGTGGAACGTCTATCAGAGAAGTGATAGATTACATCTTTTTACATTTAGACAAAAAGAATTTATAGATGGTATCTTTGTGATTGTCCATAGTGGAGAGGGTGTTTATCTTATCAACATCATGGGAAAAATACCTCCGAAACAGGTTGGAGATTTATTACGAAATCTTAATCAGCTTGGTGTTGATATACCGGTACTGAAAAGGCTTGGAAGGTTACCGGATTCAGCTCTCGCCCCTCCTAAACCGTCATCTGAAACTGCAGAGCCAGTACCTAATCCAACGACTATAAAGACAAAATCCCTCCAAAAACCTGTCCCTCAAAAAAAGAACCTTCAATCTGTTAGTGTAGATCCACAAAAACCCTTAGTAACATCATCTTGGCAGTTCAACGGCATTCAGATTCATGATTTCATAATTCAGAACACGACAAGTCCAGAAAGAACAAATATCTTAAAGTTTCTTGCAAGCGGATCAGGTAATTTGGAAAATGTCCTACCTATGATTATGAAATCGCTGGATAATCGTCGAAAAATATCTGTTCGGATCACGGAAGAGGATGGAAAGAGCATCGCCATTTTGACCGTTGAAAATCGTCAAAGGTCATCAAAATCACTGTCAATTCTTAAGTCTCTAACGATAACACAATCAGGGGCAAACCGAAAAGTCAGGGCAGCCACTTCAAGCCTTGAAACTGACAAGTTCTTCCCACATGCAGCAACACGATTCAGAGCAGGAGATATGCCGATTCACGAAATACGTATCCGTGGGAATGAGCAGGTTTCAGAGGAACGTATCCGACAAACACTGAATAACGGCTCTGAGAATATTGAACAGGCACTGAAAACTATGTTTAAAGTAATGCCCTATTTTAATGAGGTGCGCTTACAAGTTAATGAGGAAAACGCCGCTCGTGTAGCGACGATTACCGTTGATGAAAAACGCCTCTCTTCAAATGCTTATCTTGGACTTCGTCCACCGCTTTTTGTAAAGTTTAACCGTGTCACCAACGGGGAAGTCGGCACCGGTTTTCAGATGGGAAAACCGACTGGCGTTGGACCTTTATGGAGGTGGAATGTAGAGGACACGTTAAGCACGCAAACTTATAATCTTTTTGGGAAAGTTAGTTACAATTCAGGAAATCCGCATTTTCACTACCATTTTGGCGGCAGAGCGAACTGGGGTAAACCTTATGTTTGGAATCTCGGACTTACAGCACAATTCCACCGACAGACCGATTTGATGGCTCCCGAACTTTTTCCTCACTATAACAATCCTGCCTACAACGATTCGGCAACCACGTTTCAACTGATCTTTGGGTATCCCGACCCTCATAATTATTATTTGAGACAGGGAATTGGAGTAGGGCTGCGCTGGAGTCCGATAATGCCGACCCACTCCTTCAAATTGGGGATGCTTGCCGAATCACACACAAGTCTGGAAAAAAGCACAGATTGGATTCTGGCAAAATGGGTGCTAAAGAAATTGACAGTCAGAGAAAATCCTTCAATAGACCCTGGTCAAATGCGAAGCCTCACTTTTCAATACGATTTTAATACACAAACGGATTATCTTGGATGGCATAACACACTCTTCGTTGAGCATAGTAACACTGCTGTCGGCTCCGATTTTGATTTCACACGGGCTCAATTGCATTTTCGGTATGCTTTTCCTTTAGATAACCACCGTATTCGCACACGATTGCTTTTCGGTTTCGCTAATGCTCCTCTACCAATCCAAAGAAAATTTGTAATTAGCGGACTTGGAGGGTTGAGAGGTTACCCTTTTTATGTCACCATAAACGATGCTGAAAAAGAAGCATCCACAGAACCGTTGTATGAAGACTCACAATATACGTTTATAGGAGACCGCGGGGTTTTGCTTAATATTGAATTTCATTACCGTTTATCAAACCTGTCAAAATGGAATATTTTCAATAACATTTTCCTTGTCTTTTTCTTTGACGAAGGACAAGTTTGGAATGTTTCAGACAATACCTTTACTTTCGATCCAAAAGCAGATGTCGGCATCGGTTTACAGTTTCAAGAAAATGGGCCGTTAAGAATCAATATTGCCAAAACATTGGATTCATTGAAAGGTTGGCAAACCTCTTTTTCATGGTATAATAGTTTTTAATGAAAAATATACGAATTATAATCTCATTAACCTTTCTCATTATAACATTCTTCCCGAACACACTTCGAAATTCGCAGGCAAATCAGGAGCATGAATTCACCTTCGTTCGCCTCCAATATAGAGGTAATCTCACCCGACTCAGTAGTTGGGAGGTAGATTATCCTGCTTCTGACCGAAATTTTTTGTATCAACTCAGCAAGCAGACGAATATTGATGTTGCCTCCGACCCGATACAAATTCCTGTCTGGTCGGAAGATTTATTTGATTATCCATTTGCATACATATTGGAGGTAGGGAGTATGCGGCTTACCAAAGCAGACGCGGAAAACTTGCGTGAATACCTCCTACGCGGTGGGTTCATCTTTGTTGATGATTTTCATGGTGGGATGGAGTGGAAGTGGTTCTATACAGAGTTCAAAAAAATATTCCCGAAACGGGAACCAGTGGACATCCCTGTATCACATCCGATTTTCAGGTGTTTTTTCAAAATTGAAAAACTAATTCAGATTCCTGGGTTACGAGCACTCTTTAGTGGGCGAACCTATGAACGTTATGATGGACATCCAGCACGGTATTTGGGGGTTTTTGATGACAAAGGGCGGCTCATGATGATGATATGTTTCAATTCAGACCTTGGTGATGCGTGGGAACACGCTGCAGAGGATTTTTATCCGCGAGAGTATTCCAATATAGCGCTGAAAATGGGGATAAATGCTGTTATCTATTCACTTACACATTAATGGCGTTGCCTGTCTTCTGAAGAATTTACCGTTTCAGTTCTCCCCATTTAGTTGTTAGTTTCCCTCCTGCTTCGACTGACATTGAGTCACCTCTCCATAGGTCATAACCGTTTCCAGATTCATCTTTGAAACGGCCTAACCAAGGTGCTTCGTCAAAATGCCATAGTGAAATAGTATGTTCATCTACCTTGAATTTTTTTTGCGGAATTTTCCACTCTCGATCCGGATATCGGAGGATATTCGAAATTCGCATTTCATCAATAAATCCCCTAAATTTCACATTTTCTCCACTGAAATAGCGTTTTTCTTGATTTTTGGGAATGATACCGCCAATACGTAAGGGCTTATACGATTTCATGAAATGTCCACCCGGACAGCACCAAATGCCGCCTTTACCATTGAATCCCATGCCTGCTTTGGCATAATACATCCCAACGACATGCACCCATTCCCGTGTAGGCAGCGGTAAAGAGTTAACAACCATTGAAGTGTCTTTTGCGGCCTTATGTGCTGCCCAAGACCCTAAAGAACCCCCACCGGTCACAATAAAATTGAATCGCCCTTCCTGACCAATGATTGACCAAAGTTTCGATGGTCCTGCAGGTTCTTCAAAGTAAATCCATGCTTCAACAGTCAACTGCTCAAACTGTTCATCAGGAAACCACGCCTCGCCGGTGCCAACATAATCGTGAGTTTCATCTAATTGCAGCATCTTTCCACCCGCAGGGGATCGTGGTGGTAATGCTTGGGCACTCAGCAAAAACAATGTTAACAAAAGACAATATGTAATAAGTTGTCGGAAAATCATTTCAATCTCTTTGAGGATGAACACTCCAATAATTGCAGATTTTACGCTAATCAATCCCACCGATGCTTTGAACTGTTGCATATATCATATATCAATTGTTCGAGAAGTACTTCCTTATCAAATGGAGTTGTTTTCAATTGAATTTCCACTTCCAACGTTTTTTCCAGAGCAGTCATTAATTCCTCAGCAGTGAATGCGTGTAACGTTTGAAATATCTTAAAAGCAATATAAGGATTTCGTTTCAGAATGTTATAAGATGCTGAATTTGGTAAGAGATCTTTTATCTCCTCTGCAAGCGGTTGAAAAATTTTTGTTGTAAAATCAGGGTAGCGCATCTGACTACTTATCGGTTTGATACCCTTTTTGCCAATGATTAACTTCGCTTGGAGAGTCAATCGGAGGTGGCTTACTATTGCTGCAGTGAGTGGGATCGGTCCTTGACCGCTTGCTAACACTTCGCGAAGGCTTTTCAATGCTTGCCGAGTTGAACGTTTTCCGATTGCATCGGTAAGATCAAAAATTCTGTCAAAAGCACTCTGTGTTACCAAATTACGGACATCAAGTTCATCTACCTGCTGTTTATCACCGACAAAGTTGATAATTTTGTCGATTGCCTCAGCAATAGTATGCATGTCGCTACCGGTTCGGCTACGGAGTTGTTCAAACGCGCGCGGCGTAATTTTCTTATTATATGTAGCAAACTTTTCCATAACCTTTTTATAAAGCGGATCACGGTTAAGTGAAGTCCCTTTTTCCAAAGGATCAAAAGAAACATACCTACCCACTTCTTGAATCGCTTTAGCAAACCGATTTGTCTTACTTACCTCATCTTTCACCGTAAAAATAAGCACACTCGTTTTAGGCAGATCGCCTTGAAGCCATTCCAATAACATATCCGCATCATCATTACTGCTACTATTTGCCGAATGGATATCCAGTTGCGCTGCAAGTTTGGGTATACGTGTGAAAAATGCTTTCACATCATCGGTTAATCCGCCTCCCAATGTTTCACTTATCTCTTCAACAGCACTACTGAAATCTGCATGCTGATTAGCAATCTGTTGCGTAGGCACACCGAGAAGTTTGGCGATATCCGTAACACATTTTTGAACATCTTCCGTTTCAACCTGCATTGCATCACGGATAACAGTCAGTGGTGAGGTGCTCAGTTTTTGTGTCTTGAATGCCGGAAAATCATCCACTACAATAATCCGCCATTTTGACATCATCGGATAGGTCTCAGCATTGCTGAGAATCTCCCTAACGGAGGCGACGTTCCCATCTAAAGAGGTTAAATTGAAATCACGGGTATCAGCAGGCAGGAGTTTATCCAGCATCTGTTTGAGCGTCCCTTCAATAAGGAAAGTTTCCTTACCACAGAGTAGATAAACTGGGGCAATCTTGTTTCCTTCGATTTCACGGAGAATATTTACAGGTTTTGCTTCTGGATTTTGTTTCATGAGGACAAACTGTCACTAATTTGGAAGCGCTCAGGTTGCACTATCTTTAACAGTTTCCTTTTCGGTTCCCAGGGCTGCGAATGCTGAAAAACGTTTCTTTGTATCTTGTGTGCCACAGTTTGGGCATTTCAGCGGTTTCTTCGTATCGTTTGTGCGTTGTAACACCTCGAAATTAGTTTTACAAGCGTTGCAATGGTATTCAAAAATAGGCATTGTTTTCCTTCCATAAGTTTTAATTTTTTCGGAGAAACTTGTGTCTGAAGATTTATATGGGACGAACAATAACTTTGACTTTTGTGCCTTTTGGCGGAATTACATCAGTATTGACACGATAGGTGCGATCATCAGTGCCGCCGGGCAATGGGTTATTGAGAAGCGAATCCGGGTCACGATAGACTGCAATGAGGTTATGATAAAGCTGTATGGTAAGTTGATCATTGATAAGTCTTCCACCAGTGAAAACCCAATGTGTTTTTTGCATCGGTTGCCCAGTTATAACATCCCACACCAACTCGCGTGCGGGACGGGAAACAACATTTTCCTCCCTTTTCCATTCAACCCAAATTTCAACATGTGCCCCTTTAGGTTCCCGTGGATCTCCTTGAACTTCAAGATTCATGCCGGGTTTAAGGTCTAACATACCGAGTGCTGTATAAACATAAATCGGCTCTGCATCAAGAATTAGGATGCTCTCATGCGATTTACCGCGTGTGCCACAAGCTAAGAATTCAATTACAGTGTCATCACTTGCGATGTTAATTTCTCCAGGAAAAGTCACTTCCTTTTTCTTCGTATCAACAACAACAGTACCCAACTGATAAACATTTTCAGATATCTTCTTGATATCTGTTAGTTTTACATCCGTAGCAGCAGTGGATTTTGGATAGATTTCGAGCATTACAGATTCCGTATTGTCACTTTCATCTGAATCTTCAAAATCCACGCGGACAGAGATCTCCGTTTCCCCTTCTTCTTTAGGCACCCAGTCAACTGAAACAACGGACTCATTGAGGGAGGATGTCCAGAAAACCTCTGCTGTTTGTATCTCTGTGTTGTCAGCATAAAACTTGACATTCAGCGTTTTATCAAGTGGAGTACCGCTATTTCTAAGCGTGGCACTGAGCTTAACTGCTTCCCCAACACGAGGCGATGGCGGTGAAAAACGCAAACTTTGGGGTACTACGCCAATATTTGGTGCTGTTGGACCAACAAGTGCACGGCTCAAAAACATTACGGAAAAGCAGGTTGACATAAAATCAGTTGACGTTCCAGGACTTTGCCACCTACCGTCCGATTTTTGTTCTGTGACCATCATGTTCCCAATTTCATCGTACCAGTCATGACCCGCTAACGTTTCTACCTTTGGCGGGATGTCGCTAAAGCGCTGTAGGGAAAGAAGATAGTAGTAGAGCCAAGAATTTGAACCCGGATTTCGGGTAAGTGACCAATACTCTCCTATCCAGTCAATACCCTTTCGCACCTGGGGATCATCAATAGAAACACCACAGGCACGAAGTGCCCACAAACCTGTAGCCGTCATGCTACCGTAGACACCTATTCCCCAAAGTGACCCTCCTTCAACTAAATTGTAGAGCCACCCACCCGTTTCGGTTTGGTTTCTCCGAATCCAGTTTTCGGCACGTGTCCATGTATCCTGTGGAATCTCAAGTCCCCAATGTTTTGCAGCATATAGCGCATAAATAACCATGTTCATGTGTGCACCGTCTGCTGAGTAACCGTAGCCCCAACCGCCATCATCTCTTGGATCATCAAACTCATCACCGGGGACAGGGAGTTGCTTTTTAACGAGCTGGTTTACTGCGAATTGTGCACGGTCCCGATAATTCGGGTTCTGTATTGCGACTAATACTGGAATAAGTACAGCATATTGGTACACATCAAGGTTATTCCAATCCTGTTCCAGAAGGAATGTAAGACCTTTCTGTACAGATAAGTCAGACGGTGTACGTCCTGCAGCAAGCAATGCCTGCAATGCTAATGATGTTTCCTGTATCGGGTCCTCGCCAAAATTCCAGACCGAACCCGGAATGAAATTTTCTGCTAAACCTTTCAGACTCGCGCCACAGATAACACAAGTTAAAATCATCTGGTTTTCAATGCCGCACTGCAAACAGATACGACTACTCTTCCCTTGTTGTGTTTCTATCCACGCAACACCCCCATCTATTGAAGCTTGGATTTGTTCAGGCGTTACTGGGGGGAATGTCCTTGAAGTGGCGACTATAGTAGCATGTGCCATATTGTTTGCACTGTTGAATTCTTTAATATGCTTATCACCTGTGGGGTTGACGACAGCATAGATCTCAGTTTTGCCAGAAGATGGTTGCCATGGAGTAGTCACACGACCAGTTGTTCCAGCTTTTAGGTCTAAAATAACATCATTGCATAAGATTTGGAGCGGATCGGTCGCTGGATCACCCTCATAAAGTTCAACTACTAAATCTTCGTTCATCGTTGGGGTTCCATCTCCAATGTTTTTCACTTCAACCGATATTGTAATCTCTTCACCTTCAACGGGGTTAGGATTAGAAAAGATAATACTTTTAGTATCAATCTGAAAATCTGGAAGTTGTGCGTCCGCATTGCCAAGAATGGCCGCAACAAAAAATATTCCGATTGCAACAGCGATTAATTTTTTCATAACACACCTCCCAATAATATCAACAAGCACTCTTGTGGACAGGCTTTTTAAGCCGATTTATACCACTTCTAAACATCCTTCAATGCGTAATCAATTTCCTTCCCAAAATCCAATTGAAACGGTAGAGGGCTGCGGAATAGCGTTTGCAAAACTCCTGACGCCATCTGCTGCCCATTTGCTGACTTGACCTTGGAATGTCTCACCCAACATGTCAGCAATCCAAATACCGCTGTCTGCGGGTGAGAAGGTTACCGCAACAATTGCCAAGCCAACTTCAAATTCTTTGAGTTTTGTACCTGTTGATGATAGATTGATCAACATATTATTATTTCCGGCAAGCCATACACTTCCGTCTTTTGGATTAACACTGGGTGAAACAGGAGTGGGAATGTCGGTTAAATCTACTAACACTTCGCCATTGGGTGAAAGGCGAACAACCCTATTATGCTGCGTGTCAGCTATCCACACATTTCCTTGATAGTCTACCGACAAACCACCTTTGGGTTCGTCCATCGGTGGCGCACTTGCAAGCAGATTTCCATTTGAATCGTAACGCCCAATAGGGCCTTTTCCATCAGTAATCCAGCAGCTGCCATCCTTTGGATTTACAGCCACGCTGAACCTACCACTGTCTAAATTCGCGGGCCCATCGGGCGGAATTACTTGAGCAAGAATATCTTTTCCATCAGCAGAAATCTTTCGGACGCCGTCGAGTCCAGCAACCCAAACGGTTCCGTCAGCAGGGTTAACAGATATACCTGTAGGTGCTTTAATCTCAGGTGTTTGATCAAATGCACCTGTTGCTGAATCGTATCTGAAAACCGCATTCCCAGCTGAAACCGCAATCCAAACTATCCCATTAACCGGATTGACCTGCACAGCACTTGCATTTGTTAAACCTTGGATAGCAGACGGATCTGCTGCGCCATTTGCATGTAATTTGTAAACAGTATCGCCACCACTAACAACCCAACATTCCCCGTTATACTGACCATGCCCAGCAGCGACACACATCAGAAACAGCAATGTTGTCCACATCATTTTTTTTCTCACTTGTATATCCTCTTTTTCCTTATATAGAATTTGGCTAAAAACTTTTACGGTAATATGAAGTATCGTTTCAATTTTAGCATTTTTCAATGTAATTTTCAAGGTATTTTGTTTGCAAATAGAGAGGACAGCGATTAGGTTATCAATCATCTTACAATAGATAATAGCAAATACGATGCCAATTGTAGTAAACTGCTGCAGCCTAAACCATAGCGAGTCATTGCTGCAACAGTGAAAAATATAGTTACAAAATGAACATTATTGTCTATAATTTGAACACTTCATCTAATTTTCAAAACATTGGATTGTTTTATAGTAGATCCTAAAAATAAGTTTACATTTTCTGAGATTTATGTTAGCGTTTATGATTATGGCATATTCAACAGAT
>JAGWBU010000066.1:0-5651 GCA_021295735.1 Candidatus Poribacteria bacterium
CACTGGAACATCTCAAAAATGCCGCAAAAAATCACTAAATTGACGCCTATGGGTTTCGCACGCTCTACCCGACCTACACCCCACCCACAGACAAAACAGATGAAACTCAATTTCACCAAGACAAAAATTGTCCAAACTATAGTAAGAATATTAACAAAACAGGTGAAATTTTTCTTGCCTTTTTTTAGGAAATATTACATAATTTCTAAAAATCTAAATGTACCAAAATATCCAGTCTTTGCATTTACCGGACTGTTGAACGTAAACTTGCAATACTTCAACTACATGCATCCCTTAGATACTGTTTCCGAATCTTTAAAGAAAATAATTTAGGGAGTTTTCATTATGTCTACACAGATTAAAACCAGTTTTTTGTTTTTCATGTTTACGTTGTTCATGTGCCTCAATTCCTTTTTTCTTATGGACACTGCTGCACAAGACAACACTGAACCCGTTGTCAAACTCGCCAGTGACAACTATACTTTTGAGACGATTGATGTTCCCGGTGTAGATTTTTTAGCGTTGACAGCGAGTAGCGACTTTGAGGATTACGCGGGTTACACCAAAAGCACTGATGGAGAAAAAGAGGTCGCCTTTACGCTAATTGATGGCGTTTTTACCACCTACGATTTCCCTGGCTCACAGAACACTTATTTCTATGCCCTCGGTAATAATGGGAACGCTGCCGGACACTACGAGGATAGCAATGGTCTGTTCCATGGTGTCGTGTTGGAAAATGGCGAATTGCGGCAATACGATTTTCCGGGTGCTGTCCAAACGGAAATATATGGTATTAGTGATGCGACCGGGAAACTAACAGGTAATTTTATAGATGCTTCTGGTGTTCGCCGTGGTTTCTCAGGTGACGAAATAATTGAGGTTGACGGAGCATTGGAAACTTTTGCCGATTTTGTCAACTCAAGCGGTGGTATGGTGGGCAGTTACGTAGATGCTGATGGTATATATCATCCATACATACGCACTCCGACAGGTAGGTTTGTATCTCTTGACCTTCCAAGAGCAGCACTGTTGGAATACTTTTTTGTGCACGGTATCAACGATGCAAATATTGTCGTTGCGCGAGCCAAATCAAAGGGTGGTGTCCCACAAACTTACGTCGGTACATTCCAGGCAGGGTTAAAGCCATTTAAGGTGCCGGGCAGCGTTAGCACGGAGGGATTTAATATTAATCAGGATGGCTCTATCGTCGGACACTATGACACAGAAGATGGACGCAGACACGGCTTTATCGCCAGACCTGGTGTAGCAGTCCCCGATGAACCCATTGTACCACTTGAGAATGTCAGCTATACTTATGAGACAATTGACGTTCCCGGGGTAGCGTTTTTAGCGTTGACTGCAAGTACCGACTTTGAAGGGTACGCAGGTAACACGATGAGTGCGGATGGCGAAAAAATAGTCGGCTTTACATTAATTGATGGCGTTTTTACGACATACAGTTTCCCTGGCTCACAGAACACTTTTTTCTACGCCCTCGGTAATAATGGCGTAGCTGCGGGACACTACGAGGATAGCGAGGGTCTCTACCACGGTGTCATCTTGGAAAATGGCGAATTGCGGCAATACGATTTTCCAGGTGCCGTCCAAACGGAGATATACGGTATCAGCGATGCGACCGGTGCACTGACAGGTAGTTTTATAGATGCTTCTGGTGTTCGCCGTGGTTTCTCAGGTGACACAATAGTTGAGGCCGCTGGAGCATCAGCAACTTATGCTGATTTTGTGAACACGAGTGGTCGTATGGTGGGTAGTTTCATAGATGCTGATGGTATATATCATCCATATATGCGTTCCCTGGAAGGCAGACTTATATCTCTCGACCTTCCAAACGCAGCAAGTTTTGAATACTTTTTTGTGCATGGTATCAACGATGCAGGAACTCTCGTGGGCAGAGCCAAACCAGTGGATGATGTCCCGGTCACCTATGTCGGTTCACTCCAGCACGGGTTACATAAATTAAAGTTTCCGGGCAGCGTTAGCACAGAGGGCTGGAATATTAATCAGGACGGTTCTATAGTCGGACACTATGACTCAGCAGATGGACGCAGACACGGCTTTATCGCCAGACCCGCTACCAAACCAGTGAGCGATTTTTTTGGCAATGTCTACAACGTTACGTTGACGCAAGGTTTGAATATGCTTTCTCTGCCTTTGGCATCACCAAAACCGATGACAGCAAAATCACTTGCAGGGGTAGCTGGCGCGACAGTTATAATAGCACTTGATGCTGAAAATCAACGTTTTGTAGGTTGGACACCAGGCGCACCCAACGATGGATTCCCCATTGAGGGTGGACAAGGCTATATCGTCAATGTGCCACAGACGCGCAATTTTGCCTTCGTGGGATCACGGTGGACAAATAGAACGCAGGCTGCAGCAGCACCACTTGCTACATCCCAAGCGCAGGAAGCGTGGGCGTTTGTTGTCAGTGGGCAATTGGAAGGTAAACCAACGTTTGATGGCTATAAGGTAATAGTGCGTAACCTGAGAACAAACAGCGTGATAACCACATCGGTGCAAGGGGATTACTTCGCTGCTGCGACTGCCGACTTAGCGCGACGAAGCGTTGTCAAAGTTGGAGATGTGGTAGAATTGCACGTCGTAGGTCCGGGTGGAAATTTTGAATCACAGACCCTTAACTTTAAAGTGACCCCAGAGAATCTGGTAAACGCAGTTCTGTCTGTCAAGCTTGATAACATCGGGAAACCGAATCAGAATCAGTTGTTGCAGAACTACCCGAATCCGTTTAACCCAGAAACGTGGATTCCGTATCAACTCTCACAAGATAGTCCTGTATCGGTATCCATTTACGATACAACGGGTAAGGTGATTCGCACACTTTCGCTCGGTATCCAATCCGCAGGCTATTATAATAGTCGTGGACAGGCTGCTTATTGGGATGGGCGTAATGCCCTTGGAGAAAGCGTCTCAAGTGGTATCTATTTTTATCAGTTGACAACACCAACTTTTCAACAAACACGTCGACTCATGATTTTAAAGTAGAGTCAATTAGTGTAGAACTTACAGGTGTCAATTTAACGTGTAATCTTTCTTGTGAGAGAGTTTTCAACCTTGATAATACACATGCAAAGTAGTAGGCACACGCCGTGTGCCGTATATTCCAAAAATATGTGAGCGGACGGCGGACGGAGTATACCTGCTACCTTTAAATCAACGCTGTGACACCCGCTGAATACCAAACACGTATTCAGCGTTGATTTGGATTTACCTGTTTGAATCTCACAAAGTCGGGCTTTCAAGGTTTCCCTCCCACAAGAGATAATCCGGTAATTATGTGCTTAAATTGACAGTTATGAGTTTCGCTCCGCTCGACTCAGTCTACGATATAGTTCTTTTAACCTAAAAAGGATAACTATGAGTCACCACATAAAAACGAAACTTCCCTTGTTCATAAGTCTAATTATCTGTTTTTCGTGGCACGCCGCAGCACAAGTTGATCTACCACCCATCCCTATCACTATTGCCGAAACACACACCTCACATTATATCTATGAGACGATAAATGTGCCTGGTATTGAGTTTCTGGAAGTAAAAGGAACCAATGACTATGGGCATTACGCTGGTAATACTAAGAACACAGATGGAAAACTCGTCGGTTTCCCGCTAATCAGTGGTGTGCTTTCCACTTATGATGTTCCGGATTCCCGCCAAACGACTATTGTAGGTTTCACTAAAACTCACAATTATAAGGAGGAAAAAAATGTCCCGTTGTATTCAATTGACAGTAATTCTTTTGATTCAATGCTTTCTGATTTCACTTGGTGCATTTGCTGCGGAAGAACCGGTTGAAGGTGAAAACTTCATTTGGGTAGACCTTGGTGAGGAAAGCGAAGGTGTATTACTAACCCAAAGTGAACAAGGAGATGGAATCACAGAACCTGCTGTGCAGGATAAAGTGGACTGTTTGGAAAACCCTTGGCCCTATAATGGACCAGGACACAACCACATGTATTTCAAAATTGACGATTCATTTCTATTCGGCGGAAACCATAAAGCCTGGATTGTCATGGAATATTTTGACTCCAACAAGGCGGAACAGATTAATTGCCAATATGACAGCAATGGTGCTGGTCCCGTTGGCGGTGCGTTCCGTGGTGCAGGAGATGGTGCTTTTCCTGTTTTAAAACCTGAAGGAACAGATAAATGGCGCGTTCATATTTGGATAATCAAAGATGGTCGTTTTGAGAATCGTGCGAATGGTTCGGATTTCAGATTTTCTTCGAACGGTAAAGGACCGATTTGGATCAATCGCGTTTGGGTCAGCACTATTGAACCACCAAAGAATTTTGACCCGGACGGTTTGTTTGGTATGCCACAAGCTGTCGATCCGGTATCCAAGTTGGCAATGACTTGGGGACAACTGAAGACTCATACTGAATGACCATGCAATATCTGTGTAATAGATGTAATGCTACCTATAAAGTGACAGCATTACGATATAAATGTGATTGTGGTTCCCCGTTAACCCTGGAAAAAAATGCCTCGCGATCTCAAAAATACGATGCCTCTATACCCTCACTTTGGCGTTACCGCGAGGCATTGTCTATTCCCACAGACTCCGAGATTATCACCCTTGGCGAAGGAATGACCCCTATCATTCCGCTGAACCCAACGGAAAACCCAGAACACTATGTAAAACTGGACTATCTCTGTCCAACCGGTTCATATAAAGATCGAGGTGCATCCGTCCTGTTGACACATCTCAAAGCACATGGCGTTACAGATGTCGTTGAGGATTCATCGGGCAATGCAGGTGCAGCAATCGCTGCCTACAGTGCAAGAGCAGGTATTCGCTGTACCATCTACTGTCCAGAATCTACCTCAAAAGGTAAATTAAAACAGATTTCTGCTTACGGTGCAGAGTTAAAACTGGTGCCGGGAAATCGGACCGCAACAACAGAAGCCGTTAAACTGGCTGCAGAAAACACCTGCTATGCTTCTCACAATTGGCATCCCTTTTTCTTGGAAGGCACAAAGACACTTGCTTATGAAATAACTGAGCAGTTGGAAGGAGACGTTCCTGCACATATTATCTGTCCTGTCGGATTCGGAAGCATCTATCTGGGACTTTTTCTCGGTTATCGGGAATTACACGAAGCGGGGACGATTGAACGTGTTCCCCGTTTACTCGGTGTTCAACCTGAAACCTGTTGCCCAATTTACAACGCTTACTGTGATAAAACACCCACCATCTCAAGAATGCTACAAACCAGACCAACCCTTGCGGAAGGTATTACTGCTGAAATTCCTATCCGAGAGCGAACGATTATAGAGGCGATCCGTTTTACCAATGGTGCGTTTACGACTGTTGATGATGCGGACATTAAGGCGGGAATAAAAACGCTTGCCGAGAAAGGTATCTATGTTGAACCAACCTCTGCTGTCGTAATTGAGGGATATGAGAAGTTTAAGCAGGAAGGTATTATCCGAGAAGGGGATGTGACGGTTTCAGTTCTGACTGGTAGTGGTTTAAAGGCAAGCACAATCCAATAACGCGTTTGTAGTCGCGCAATTCATTATCCCTCTTAATATTATACTATAGTTTGGACAATTTACATACTGTTCGAGGACTTGCTGAGAAACTGTTAGGTGTCCAAAGCAAAATATTG
>JAGWBU010000066.1:5842-20528 GCA_021295735.1 Candidatus Poribacteria bacterium
GTCCAATATGAAAACTATATCTATTTCTAAGATGTTTCTGTCTAACCCAACCTCACGAAAACAGCTAAAATTGTCCAAACTATAGTATAATTAATGAGATACTAATTCTGTAGGAGTGATCTCCGAATCGCGACTAACCGCTTTGATAGTCGGGAATCGGAGATCACTCCCGCAGCATGCCAAAAGCGCATGCTGCGTTGATGCACAGATCAATAATGTCTAATTAATTGAGGAGTGTGCATAAATATTTGGCGGATCAACACAGACAGGGACAGACGCCAGGTGCCGCTTGATTTATAGAAATGCCGTTTGTAGTCGCGCAATTCATTGCCAAATCAACGCAGCATGCGCGTGTGGCATGCTGCGCCTCTTTGAACTTGTGGACGGAAACCCACGGCGTGTGCGGACTACCTTTAAACACATACTTTAACATGGGAATTATTTATGCACATCCCTCAATTAATTCTGAAATCTACCAAAATAAAATCTTATACTAACTAAGCTTAAATCTATCACCCCGTGTAGCTACATGTAACTTATAAGCCACAGTAACTTACAGTTAGAACGAACATGCATGGTAACATGTAAGGGAATTCGGGAAACATGTATGAAATATTCGTAATGCATATCCTAAATATCTCACGGTAGGAATAAAATAGCCGTTGACAACCCACGCGCATTGCGGTAGACTACATAAAAATAATACCCGTGAGCTGATTCAAGACTAAATGGAAATTCAAAAAGCCCCACCCCCGTCGTCCTCAAACATTCCTGCTCACGGGGTTACGCTTAAATCCATCCTAATTGCTGTTATTCTAATTCCGATAAATTGCTATTGGGTTATTGAAATGGAGGTCATCCGTTATTCGGGACACCCTGTTACGATTTCTCTCTTTTTCAATGTTATTTTTAGTTTATTTGTAGTTATCGGTCTCAACCAGTTACTGCAGCGGTTTCTTCCACGAATTGCTTTGGTCCAAAGCGAGTTGGTCGTTGTTTACCTGATGCTTTCCATCGCATCAGGAATTACTGGGCATGATATGCTTGAAATTTTGGTGCCGATGCTTGGTCATGCCTTCCGCTTTGCAACGCCTGAAAATGAATGGCAACAACTGTTTCTACCTTTCCTTCCAGACTGGCTCACGGTTAGCAATAGCCAATTGCTACAAGGTTATTATGAAGGTGATCTACCACTTTATACATTTGAATCCTTGCTTGGTTGGGCAACACCCGTATTGTGGTGGACAGTCTTTATTAGTGTATTGATTTTCGGCATGCTTTGCATCAATATTATTATCCGAAAACAGTGGATTGAGTATGAAAAACTAAGTTATCCGATTATACATCTTCCTCTCAACCTTACGGAAACCCCTCAAAATCGTCTTTTTCAGAATAAGTTAATGTGGCTCGGTTTTTGTGTTGCTGGGGGCTTGGCATTATGGAACGGTATAAGTTTTCTATACCCATTTCTACCCGAACTACGCACCCGTATTCGGAGTTACCAAGTTTTCACAGAAAGCCCTTGGAACGCGATGGGTAGAATACCGTTTTCACTCTATCCATTTGCAATTGGACTTGGGTTCTTCATCCCACTTGACCTCTCTTTTTCCTGTTGGTTTTTCTTTTGGTATTGGCGGTTAATGCGTGTTGCGGGTGCCGCATTTGGATTTCGAAACCTTCCACGTTTTCCTTACACGAACGAGCAAGCATCTGGCGGTTACCTTGCCTTGTGCGTTTTAGCTATATGGGCAAGTCGCAGACATCTATTTCAGGTAGGACGAGCACTTTTCAGCCGAAACAAATCACAAGAAGATGAAAATGAAGCGATTTCTTACAGAGCTGCCGTTATCGGACTCATCGCGGTAATGGTTTTCTTAGTTATTTTTTGCTACTATGGCGGTGCCAATATAGGCGTTATGCTCGCGTTTTTTGCTATCTATTATATGATTTCTATTGCAATCACGCGCATGCGTGCTGAGTTGGGAACTCCCGTGCATGATCTGCACTATTCTGGTCCTGACCAAATTTTAACGCGGGTCGTAGGCACACGCAGGTTGGGTAGAGATAATCTCATCATGTTTTCAATGTTTTGGTTTATCAATCGTGCATATCGAAGCCATCCGATGCCACATCAGTTAGAAGGTTTTAAAATTATAGAGCGGACAAATATGACAATGAAACGGATTATCTTTGCCTTAATGTTAGCCGCTGTGTTAGGGTCGTTGGCAGGTTTTTGGGCTTTAATCGACCGAGGTTATCGATTAGGAATGGAAGTACGGGCGTATTGGCCATCTTTGAGTGCATTTGGTATAGAACCTTACCGCCGTCTAACAGGCTGGCTTCAATCTCCTACTGACACGCTTATCCCAGAAAGTCTGTTTACAGGTATTGGGTTTCTACTGACAGCAGTGCTAATGCTATTTCGAATGCGTTTTGTGTGGTGGCCGTTTCATCCTGCCGGCTTTGCTATTTCTACCAGTTGGGGCATGCATGTTACATGGGGTTGTCTTTTTATGAGCTGGTTAATTAAACTGATCATTCTCAAATATGGTGGACCTGTGAGATACAGAAAGGTAGCGCCGTTCTTTTTAGGACTTATCCTTGGTGAGTTTACGGTAGGAAGTATTTGGACAATTATAGGTATTATTGGAGGTATACCGACCTACGGATTTTGGGTTTAAGTTCTATCTTTGCGTGGATTTATCGCTAAATTTAATGGTAACAGTAGCAAAATCAGACTACACAAAGACGTTACTATCCATTCCTGCTGAAGCGGTACGATTTCCAAAATATTCTGCATGGGGGCAATGTACATCGCTGATGCATGAAGCCCGATAACGATTAGAAAAATTACAAATAGACGGACGTTAGTGAACATCCTTTTAAAAAGAGATTCCCATGGATATCGCGTGCATTGGAAGTATACAGCCACCTGTGCAAAAATCAATGTAGTACAGGCTGCTGTGCGTGCCTCTATAAGATTAGATTCTGTTCCAGTAACTGTTAGCACCAAAAAATGGATAATTGTCATTAAACTAATAACAAGACTTCGGCAAACAATATCAATCACAGCGGTTTTCGGAAGGAGCATCGTTGCTCTGCCGGGGTGATGTCGCTTTTCATCAACGGTTATCTGTTCATAACCTAATCCAATTGCTGGAAGCAGCGTTGTTAAAAATTGAACCCAGACCACCTGCGTAAGTGTTAGCGGCATCTCAAACTTGAACCCGGCATGCAGAATTAATCCAAAAACGACAGTAAAAAATTGTGCCAGTGTGCATGATAAACACCACCGAAGCGAACCAGAAAGATTGTGATACGCTTCTCGCGCATATAGCAAGCAGTCCTTAACTGCCTTGAAGCCTTTTTCAATTATCAGGCAGTCGGCATGTTCTTGGGCAAAATGTGAAGCGTACCTTGTATCTGCCAGTGCGAGGTCAGCCGTGATCATCGCGCGTTGATCGTTAGCATTTTGTGCCAAATAACCAACAGAATGATTGTGTCGTTTCAAACTGAGCACAATATTCCTACGTTGTTCTTGTGTCGGTTGCGAATAGGCATTCCAATTTGGAACTTCTTTGTCGAACTCTTGTGTGGATAGCTGCATCAGTTCTTCTCTTGTTCCGACTGCATTACGAGTATGGACGAGACCCAACTCTTTGGCTAAATCGGTTGTTTTTTGTTCGTCACTTTCACTCATTAGAATGACCTTTAAGCCTATATCCATAAATGATTTTATAACTTCTTTTGTCTCGTCGTTATCAGTGACAGAAAAACTAATGAATCCTAAAAAAGTTGACATTCCCTGAACTTCTTGTGGTGTTAGCGGCACCTCGGAATGTAATGATGCTACACCATAAACAGTATCCCTGGGGTTTTGCATGTAATTGAGAATTTCACTACACATCTCATACTGTTCATAGTAGAATTCAGATACCTCTCCATTTACAAGAATGGAATTACACGCCTCAAGCACATTACGGGCATCGCCAAATATAATGTTCAGATACTCGTTTTCCTCTGATTCAAACACATGAAGTTCATATCCGAAGTTCGGTGTCCATGGATATTCAGAGACAAGATGCATATTAGATTTAAGATCTGCCAGCTTATACCCGAGTCGTTCCATAGTGTCTTGTATAACAAGTTGATGTGCATGATCAACTCCCGTCCTATCATAATACCGTTCGCCGGAAGTTCCCAACCCTGCAGTCAGCACGAGTCCAGGAGCACCTTGAGGAATTTGAAATCTTGGTGGAATATCATTTATTCGCTTGCTTTTTTCTTCAGGTGACTGGGATTTGAGTGATTTTAACCAATTTTCCCATACAGAACGGTTTACCATTTGTTGATCAACAAAAATACTGGAAATAGTGAGAGATTTTGTGCTTGCGATGCCTTTTTCATCAGTACAAAAAGCTGTGAGACGATTCAATTTCTCAAGGAAATGCCTATTTCGGAGTGCCATGCCTTTCTTAAGCACACCAGAGGTTTTCTGATCAAAGATGGAGTGTAGTAGCAACACTAAGTCATGAGGGGTTGCGGCAATTGCAAAAATTAAACCGAATTGAAGGAATTCTATCCAATTTGTTGGATCACTCTGTTGTGATTTTTGCCACCAGAAAATAGCAACTGCTATTCCACCGACAACCAGACCTATGACTTTTAGAATATCTATGAAAAATTTTATTTGATTTTCTGCGACAGTCGTCTCGTGCGGCAAAGAACGTGCATTTCTACGATTCTGGTGCATTTCTAACTCATCACCTATTCTGACCACGATCGCCTGACCTGTTCCAGTATCAACGTATGTCCCTCCAAAAACCATGTTTGTCTGTTTTTCCGGAGGGAGTCCAGTCTCCTTTATCTCCTTAAAAGTTTTTGCAGCTGAACCACTACTCCCGAATAGCACAGATTCGTTAACTTTTAACCCGTCTGATTGCACTATTCGGGCATCGGCAGGGATATAATCGCCGGGTTTAAGAAGAAGCAGGTCCCCTGGTACAATATCGGAGGGGGAACATTTTTCTTGCGTACCTTGACGCATAACCGCAACGGTAATGCTGAATTGTGCTGTACGTTGCTTGTGTCTACGTCGAAAACTTATTGAAACTATAGTCGCCCAACAGAAAGAAAGAATCAAAACCCCTCCGATAAGGGCAATTCTCGGCACATCAGTGGAAAATACAAAAACTGTTATGGCAAGTACTAAAAGCAGTAATCTCCAGTTAAGGACCTGCTCAAAAAAGGATCCGATTTGCGAAGCATCTATCTTGGAATTCGGCACATTATTACCATAATGTGTCTTTAATTTTTCTACTGCCGCGTGGCTTAAGCCGTATTCCAGATCGGTACTAAATTGGTTTAACAGAAATGCGATACTTTCTGCATAAAAATTAGACATTGTTTTTCCTAACGTTTCACATTCTTACAAAGTTACTGTGGTTTATTTTGGACTTTCGTCCCCGTTACTCCAGACTTTTGCGCCTTCCAGGTCCGCACCGATCACCTGGATTTTGCATGGAATATTATGTCGTTTAAAAACATCTCGCATCCGATTCCCAACTGCGTCCATGTTATTCAAACAGTATGCAGCGATGGTTGGTCCCGCACCACTCAATGCAATACTTACTGCTCCAGCGTCTGTCGCGGCGTCAACAACATCATCAAAGCCTGGAATTAGCGTGCTGCGGTAAGGTTGATGTAGTTTATCTTTCATTGCAACCGACAGCATCTCCAATTTTCCGGTAGCAATGCAAGCGACTAATAAGGAACTTCTGCTAATATTGTAGATAGCATCAGCAAAATCAACAGTTTTCGGTAGAATGTTCCGTGCTTTCTGTGTTGACAATGTAAATTCTGGAATTGCGAGTACGACATGAAGAGTCGGATCACATTCTAACTGAATTGTATGAATGTGTTCCCCTTCTTGCACCGAAATGACCATGCCACCATACAAAGAAGCAGCAACATTATCGGGGTGTCCCTCCATGGCTGTTGCAAAATTGAGTAGTTCTGAATATGAGAACGGATTACCACACAGAACATTTGCTGTGAGTAAACCGCCAAGGATCGCTGTTCCGCTTCCACCTAACCCACGAATCGCCGGAATTCCGTTAGCGATGCTCAATTTTAGCCCTTTGGGCTGCTGCACGCCGCTCCGTTGGAAAACAGACTGGACAGCTTGGAATGCGATATGTTCAGGAGTGCTTGGTATCTTATCAACGTCAACTCCACTTACAACAACTTCAGAACTGCTTCCAGTGGTTTCTAAAGTCACTGTGCTATAGAGTTTTAAGGCGAGTCCTAACACATCAAACCCGGGACCCAGATTAGTTGTGCTGGCAGGGATACGCGCGCTAACTTTACGAGACATACGAGAATTTCCCAACTTTATTCTATAACTTTCCAATTCCGGTTTTTATTCGGTGTAGTGCCTCTTCAATATTTTCCAACGAATTCGCATACGAAAGTCGCAGATACCCATCCCCGTATTTTCCAAAAGCTGTGCCCGGTAGTAGGGCAACCCCTGCTTCATCCATTAAATAATCAGCGAGAGCTTCGCAGGAAAGAGGAAGTTGTGTGACATTCGGGAAAACGTAGAACGAACCGAGCGGTTTGATACAACTCACACCGTCAATAGCATTTAAACCCTCTACAATTGCATCGCGTCGTTTTCTAAATTCCGTAACCATTTGGGTAACAAATGTTTGAGGCCCTGTTAGTGCTTCTATTCCAGCAATTTGTGTGAAGGTTGCAGTGCAGGAATTTGAATTGATCGTCAACTGAGTGATTTTGTCTGCAATTGGGCGTGGTGCGATACCATATCCAAGCCGCCAACCGGTCATAGCGTACGTTTTAGAATGTCCATCAATCAGAATAGTCTGCTCTTTCATACCGGGGAGACTCAGGATACTTTGATGGGTGCCTTCGTAAAGGAGGCGTGAATAGACTTCGTCTGTCAGGATATAAAAATTATGTTTTCGCGCGAGTTCCGCAATTGCAGCAATGTCTTCTGTTGTGAGGGTTCCACCTGTGGGATTCTGCGGCGAATTGAGTATTAGCAATTTTGTGCGTTCAGTTATCGAACCAACCAAATCCTCAATAAGAAAGCGAAAGTCGACCTCTTCACGAAGCGGAAGCGGTACCGCTTTGCCACCGATAAAATCAACAACGGATTCATAAACAGGGAAGCCAGGTTCTGGATAAATTACCTCATCTCCTTCATCAATTAATGCTAAAATTGTGAAAAAGATAATCGGTTTCGCGCCTGGGGTAACAGTCACTTCATCCGGATGGATATCTATACCGCGTGTTTCAGAAATATGTTGTGCGATAACCTCTCGGAATTCGGGTATCCCTGCTGATGGGCAGTAACCGGTATGTCCGTCTTTCATTGCCTTGAATGCAGCTTCACACACATTCATCGGCGTTGAAAAGTCTGGCTGACCTATTTCTAAATGAATAATATCTTTACCTTGTGCTTCTAAGCTTTTGGCTTTAGCTAACACCTCAAACGCAGATTCTGTTCCCAAGCGGCTCATCCGCTTGGCGAATGTAGAACTTCCCAAAATTTTCCTCCTTTAACGTGAGTTCGATATTGATTTCGAGTGTAAGTATAAGAGATAAAAGAGTTGGGTTTCACCACTTTTCTGTCCTTTCAGCCTTAAATGGAGAATGAATCACTCTTTTGTATCGGATTTTATTCTGGATTCAGTTCTACCCAACCTACAGTATTTATGGAATTTTATTATTGAACTCACGTTCCTTTATTTTTTCACGTCATTCCATGCGCTAATATAATGGTATATCAGTCTGCAAGCATCTACTGTCCAGATATAGGCTACTTAATTATTATTCCAACCTATTCTGTCTTTAAGATTAAACCGCGTTCCGCTGCCAACCAAGCATTCTTTTTATCAAGTACGGATACACTGACCATTTTCTGATTTGATTCTTCAATTTCCCATTTTTTACCACCACTGTTGGTAGTGAGAATGACACCGACTCCGAAATCTCCTCCTACTGCCCATCCAGTATATTTATCTACAAATCGAACACTTCGAAGAATCTCTGTGGTCCCACTTTTCTGTTCTTGCCATTTTTTGCCGCCGTTGGTTGTGTGGAGGATAACACCGTTCTCCCCAACTGCCCAACCTACTGAAGCATCAAGAAAAAATATATCTTCAAGAATATCCTCTGTCCCTGTTTCTTGCATTTGCCACGTCAAGGCTCCATCAGTAGTTTTCTGAATAACGCTTTTTTGTGACTTTGTGGCAGGAAAAACGCGGACTCCAGCTATCCATCCAGTATTTTCGTCGAGAAACTGAACTGCATTAAACATACTTGCCTCATCGTCGCCTACGTTTGCTGCCATTTTTCCGCCTTGTAGTGCTTCCCACATTTTTCCGCCATTTTTTGTTGCAACAATAGTATCGTTCTGACCCACAGCGTACCCAACATCTTTATTTATGAAATAGACACCTTTAAGTGCGGTGTTCACCTCAAGAACTTTGTCTACCTTACAAATTTGGCGTTCCCAGTCTCTGCCATTAGTAGTACCGGCAATTAATCCGTTTGCTCCGACTGCCCAACCATGATTAGCATCTAAGAAAAAGATTCCAGTTAGATCTGCTCTGAGTTTAATATCCGATTTTTGCCACGTTTTCCCACCATTCATCGTATATCCAATGAAGCCAGGGTTATCTAAATCATCAAGCAGTGCTGAACCTACGACCCATCCAGTATTTTCTCCTGTAAATGCAATAGCCATATAATCACGACCGTCTAGATCTTTTTCTTGTATTACAACCCATTCAGCCATGACCGGTAAGGCAATTGCTAAAGTGCAAATGATCGTCAGTTTGATTATTCTTGGTAAGTGTAGAAATGACTTTAATCTGTTCATGATAACTCCTTTATATTTAAAATTCTTCTGAGAAGATTCTAATTCTATAGTATAACTGTGTATCTAATATTAAGTCAAATATTTCTAAAATCTATTTCAAAACTCATTTGAACAATACCGCATAGATGCGGTTCTATTTCGCAACAATGATTGTTCCCGTTTTGAAACTATCGCCAACCTGTAATTGATAGATATAAATACCGCTTTCAACAATTTCACCGCCTTCATCTTTACCGTCCCATTTCAGTTCTGTTTCGCCAAGTTGTGCAGTCAAGGTTTTAACAAGCACGCCGTTTAGGTTAAAGAGCAGCACACTGAATTCTCCCTCAACATCTTCAACTGCACGTGCTGGAAAAACAATGGAATTAAAATCTGGATCATCCGAAAGAGGTGTAAACGGATTGGGATAAGGTTTATCGAATATCCGAAGCCTTTTCTTTGCAGGGGCAGATTCGTTGTTAACCTCGTCAATCGCGACTACGGCATAAATAAAACTACCCACTGATAAAGGTCTTCTATCTACAAATTTAAAATCGGAAGAGTCATGTGCCACATCTTCGGTAAAAATTTCACCATCAGGAAGAAGTTCCAAAGTTTCAACCTCTGAGGAACCAAACAAAATTTGATACCTTGTTGTGTCGCGACTAATACTCGGCTTCCACGATACTTCTATACCCTCCCTTGAGGTAACAACGCGGAGCATGTTCGGTGGTTCTGGTGCAGCAGTGTCTTCTGATACCTCTACAGTCTGTATTGGTGAACGTTCTGATTGTAAAAAAAGTGTTTTATAGGCGGTTATTTCGTATGTATGAGTTCCGGGAAAAACATTAACATCGCGGAATGTCGTTGATTCACGTTTTTGTACATTGATTTGGGAATCCTTATCCCGATAGATAAGGTATCCATTGACATCCGGATCCGTCGATTTTTGCCAACGGAGTGTTACATCATTTTCACCGGTTTTGTCAGCCTCGGCAGTAAAGCCCGTAACAGGGGCAGGCGGCACATTTGGGATTACTTGTAATCTGAACTTGTCGTTATTTAATTTGCCATCTGCTTGTCCTTCTTTAATAAATTCGCCAATTGGAGCATCTTGATTATTGCGGAGTCTTACTTTGAATACTACTTCACCAAAATTATTTGACGTTCTGCAGTCAAATGAAATTTCATATATTGAATTCTGAATATCCACGATCGTTTGCGCCAGTTCCACACGCAGCGCATTTCCAGAGATTACTGCTTTCGCATTTAGTTTTTTTCCATCTCGTAAGATACTATCAAAATCAGATAATTGAGGCACAAACCCTGTAGGCATTATTATTTCAATAGTCTTAATGTCTTCTTCTCCAGCTACTGCCAGAGACCTGTCAATAATAAGTGTCACAACCAATGGTACTGTTGAACTGGCAGGGACAATACCTTTCGTTTCACCCGCAACGTTAATTTCACCATGTGATGTCACTGCACTGTAACTATGTAGACTGAAAAGGAGGCTAATGATAAAGGTTATAAAGAGGATTACGTTTTTCATGAAGTACTTCCCATCTTAGAATAATATATTTACGGAGAATCGTTGTGTTGTGTTGTCTTGAAGGTCTCCAGTCAGGAACTGAAATCCATAGTCAAGTTGAAGTGCCGTGCTGCTAATCGGTATCTTAGCACTACCACCGAGATTCAGGGTCGTAGCAGAATTCCCTCCGCTATTCATTCCGTAACCACCTCGGATACCGATAGCTTTGTTCAACCAGATTTCTACGCCTGCTCGCGTAGAAATCTCACCGTTTCGAGCTGCAACTTCAATAGTTCCCAAAGCTGCTTTCAATATGTTGCTGATTGCTTCACCCTGTGCACTCATCTCAGCGATAGATGCAAGATTGTATGCCAAGCCTGCACGTATATTTTGTGGTACCGAGTCTGTCTGATTTTCGGATATGCTTATATCTGCAGGAAGTATATTTTCCACCGATACACCGATACTCAAGCTATTGAATGGCTTAACAATTACACCCAGATCAAACGATAAGGCTGAACTTGAGGTATTGGCAAAATACGGATTCTCAGCAACGAATTCGTTTGCCTCATCAAAAGTTGTCCCAAATAGTTTTAGGTTGATTCCTAACCCTAATTGCTTGAAAAGCGTATTCCCGTAAGAGAAGCGCAACGTTTGTTCTTGATAAATCTGTGAATCTTCCGCCAAAATACCGATATTTGCGCCGAAAGTTCCGACTCTGCCGAGGGGAAGAATACCACTAATTGTGTTATAGGTGATGAGTCCGCTGAATCTTTGTGCATGGGTGGCGCCAATCTGAATTTCCTTAATATAGGCTAAACCACCAGCGTTGTAGTTAGCAGCGTTGCTATCATCAGCGAGAGCAACAAAAGCCCCGCCGAGACCGAGAGGACGAGCGCCAACACCAATGTCATCAAAAGCAGCATAAACAGAGGGTGTGAATAATAAAAATATAAACAGTATGTAATAACATCTCAATCTAATTTTTGTCATTTTTTCTCCTACGGTGTGCCTGTCATTGGAACAAAACTGACACCAATGATCCTCGTGGTTTCAACTTTTCCGTTACATTTCTGAATTACGAAAAGTTCCTGCGTATCTGAACCAACAGGGATAACCATTCGTCCACCTTCAACGAGTTGCTGTGTAAGTCGGTGCGGTATATTTTTAGGGGCAGCAGTTACGACCACGCCATCATACGGCGCATGCTCAATCCAACCGAAATAACCGTTCGCTTGTTTTAGATGTATATTTTGATAATTAAGTGCTTTTAGTCGTGCTTCTGCACTTTTAGCGAGTTCAGGAAGAATTTCAACGGAATAAACCTCTTCGGCAACTTCTGCCAACACAGCGGTTTGATACCCACACCCTGTTCCGATTTCTAGTACTTTTGAATGAGGGGTTAATTTTAATAATGCTGTCATCAATGCAACCATATAGGGTTGCGAAATCGTTTGCCCCTTATCTATTGGAAGGGGTCTATCGTGATAAGCCCATTTATGAAATTCAGGTGTTACAAAAAGATGCCTCTGAATTTTACACATTGCAGCCAGTATATCAGGATTCTGAATATCACGATTTTCAATTTGGTTGCGGACCATTCTCTGTCTGGCAATAGCAAATTCATTGACTTGTGTCATCGAATACTTTCCTTGAATCCGTCATTTGGCTCATCTTGCAAAATTATAATAGAGTTCAATTTTATGAACCCACGTTAATTTGATAAGGCATCAATAGAAAGATGCGATGCTTCTTAATGATATTGATCAATTTTAAACTGGTCGTTTGCCCAAGTAATTGACGCACATAAGGTTGGGACATACCTTGTGATAGGACCCTCTGTTTTGTGGATATGAGTCGAATATTTCCGAATAATTGTGCTATCCAAGGTAGTTTAGGAAATCGAACTATCTCTACAGTCTTTTTTTCCAAACCTGCACGTTTCTGCGCAATTGAAAGTGCCTTGCTCAATCCACCGAGTTCATCAACCAATCCTTTCTCTTTCGCTTGCCTTCCTGTCCATACACGGCCGCGGGCAACTTTATCCACATCTTCTCTCGTTAATTGCGCTCTTCCCTGTGCGACTTTAGAGATAAAATCTTCATAAATTTCGTTGATTTGCTTCTGAACGATCTTCTGTTCGTCTGGAGAGTAATCGCTATAATCACTATAAAAGTCTGCATGTGCCCCGCGAGTCATAATTTCTTTCTTGATACCGAGTTTTTCATACAATCCTTTGAAACTATACTTTCCACCGATGACACCGATCGAACCAGTTATTGTTCCTGGTTCGGCGACAATAACATCCGCAGGTGCAGCAATATAATATCCACCAGAAGCGGCGATGTCTGCCATAGAGACAACAACTGGTTTTACCTGCGTGAGCCACATGAGTTCATTCCAGATAATATCCGCAGCGATAACTAACCCGCCTCCACTATCAATTCGCAGGACAACTGCTTTAATTGATGCGTCTTCGCGCGTATACTTGATTGCACGCGCTATCGTACCTGCTCCCATTACCGTCGTCCCAGTAAAAGGATCGGCAAAACTTTCTCCGGTTAACATCAACCCTTTTGCTTCAATAACCGCAATTTTGGGTTTTGCAACAGTCCAATCGTGAGGATACAAACCACTTTTTAGATAATCATTGATCTTAACAAGGGTAACATCACTTGCCGTAAGTTTACTTGCTCTGTCCTTCAGTCTATCCTCATAAACAAGTTCGTCAACAATTTTGGATCTGAGTGCGCCAGTAGCAGTATAGGGTCCGTGATCAATTAGTTGTTTAACGTGTTCAGATGACCATCCTCTTGCTGTAGCAATAATTTTAGTGAGTTGATCATATAGGTCATCAAGGAGCGCATTTTGGTTCTCGCGATGTGGTTCAGACATATCGCTTCGAGTGAACGGTTCCGATGCAGATTTATATTCGCCAATATGTTCAAAATGTGCTTGAATACCGAGTTTGTCCAAAGCACCTTTGTAAAAACTACGTTCTGACCGTAATCCGATAAGGCGCACCTCAGCACTTGGATGCATCAGGATAACATCACACGCTGAGGCTACGATGTAATCTCCTGTTGAGCAATTAGTGATATAGCAGATAACAACTTTGCCCGATCCCTTAAATTCCAGGATAGCATCACTTATCTCTTGGAATTGCCCTATTCCATATCTGCCCCCATTAATTCGAATTAAAACGCCAGCCACATCTTCGTCCCATTTAGCGATGCGGAGTGTTCTATCAAGTTGGTGCATTCCTAAGTCAAGGAAAATACGTTTACGGGGAATCGGTTTGGTTATAGCGGCTGTTGAAAAGTTGAAGTAACCAATCCCAGCGTTTGTTTTTCTATTTTCATCAAAATAATTCGCTGTGCCGATACCGAAATTTCCAACGTTAATACCAAAACGGATGTCAAAACTGCTATCACTGTTATAAGTTCCACGTAGCATGAGTTCCCGAATTGGGCGGATTTCAACAGCGTAACTGAGGACAATTTCATCCACATCTTGTGTTTTGCGCATATCTACAGAAAAAGTGGTGCGCCATGTTCCTGGACGGAGCGCAACACCAACATCGTAGGTTCGTCCCAATTTTTGATTAAACAATTTCGGACGATTAAGGTCGCGTCCGATTGCGCCTATTGAGATATAGCGGCGCCGATACATTAAACCCACAGAAAGCGATTTGAATCGGTCATAAAACCTATTGTCTGAGTTGATCCAACTATAACTTGTTCCCCAGTACAGCGCGTTACCGAAATGGTGTCCTGCAGACAAACTGTAACGCGCAAAGTCAATATCATTTGCAGCGTTTACGAATTCCATGCTGAATCCACCACTTGGTGCCGAGATATAGAGTGCATCATCACCAGGCCAATCGCTGTGGTATGTTCGTAAGTAGTATAAATTCAGGGCGCGATTAGTGCCTAACCCTGCGGGATTAAAAAAAGTGGCTAACGCATCATCACTCATCGCAACGGAGTTTGAGGGAAGGTGACTACGTGCCTTTGGCGGGTTGGCTATAGCAAAAATGGGGAACAAACTCAAAATAAAAAGGATACCAATCAGCTTTTTTAGCATACTCAACAAGTTGTCCTCTTTAGTGTGGTCAAAATCTTATCTTTTACAATACCATATCTCTAAAAAAATGACAACAGAAAAGTTTTATAGTGGCAGGGCTATTTATAGTGAACTTTGAAATTATTGGGACACTTTGCTAAACTTGTCTTGGAAAGATAATGGACAATAGAAGTTGTAGCACA
>JAGWBU010000066.1:20572-27134 GCA_021295735.1 Candidatus Poribacteria bacterium
GGACGATATGTTTATAGAAAACGTTGCGGACACGCTCTTTAGTCCCGACAAATGCCACACGCGCATTTGGCGTTGATTTGGCCCTACAAGGTTTGACGGGATTTGCCCACTAAATTGATGCCTATGGGTTTCGCAAACTCTACCCAACGGACGATACTATTATAAGCATTAACGTGTATGATAAAAATCGTCGGAAATATAGAAAACTAAATAACCCTGCCCGACTCTGGGATTTGGCTTGACGCTTCTGGATAAGATATGCTATTATTGTCGCATCTATGTAGGAGTTGCAATCCGTTTCGACGGATAGGTATAAGGAGCAAACTAATGAAACAGAACAGACCACCGCGTTCGTTCTTCAAGAAAAAACAAGTAAAAGCGATGATTGTGTGGTACATAATTCTGCTCGCGGGAATCCTGATTTTAGCGTGGAAAATGCAGGATATTATTTCGCTGTTCAGAGTCTGATAAATTTATCGGTTTCGGTTTTCAGTCGCGACCACGAATGATTTGTAACAAAACTTAAATTTTCAGAGGAGAAATCACAACTATGTCCTATTTAAATCCGTTACGGCAAACTTTGAAGGTTACCCATATCGCAACGTTAGGGATACTGCTCTGCGTAATGGTATTTTGGCAATGCAAGTCACCGGACCAGACACAAGATCAACTTATCATTATATCACCACATCCAGAAAGTATTGAGACAGAATTCGGCAGCAATTTTGAAAAATGGTATGAGGCACAGACAGGTAGACCCGTCAAAACTGATTGGCGAGATGTTGGTGGTACTTCGTCCAACTATCGGTTTATTGAATCTGAGTTTAAGCGGGTACCAGAGGGTATCGGCATTGATATTTTCTTTGGCGGTGGAACGGACAGTTATCTCCGCCTTTCTGAGATGGGGTTGTTAACTTCATACAAACTTCCTGATGCGCAACTGAAACAGATTCCACAATCGTATCATGGGATTCCTGTCTACGATTCTAAACATCGGTGGTATGGTGCGGCGTTATCAAGTTTCGGTATTATGTACAATGATCAGCTGCGTGAGATGAAAAATTTACCGAAAGCCACAAAATGGGAGGATTTGGGAGACATCGCTTTAATCAATCAAATTGGTGCTGCCGACCCAAGAGAAAGTGGTAGTGCACACATGATGTATGAAATAATCCTCCAAACACACGGATGGGAGAAAGGATTTGCACTCCTGACGAAATTGGGTGGAAATGTGAAGAAGTTTTCTGCTGGGTCCAACGTTATTCCAAGAGACGTTGGTGCAGGGCAAGTGATTTACGGGTTAGCGATTGATTTTTATGCTTATAGCCAAATCGCTGCATTAGGTTCTGAAAAAATCAAATATGTTTTGCCAACGGATGGTACTGTTGTCAATCCAGATTCAATCGCAATTCTGAAAGGTGCGCCGAACATGGAGATAGCGAAAAAGTTTGTTGAGTTCGTTTTGTCTGAACAGGCGCAAAAACTGTGGATGCTGCGCGATAGTGATAATGAAGGACCTAAATGGAAAGGTGGATTGAACCGAGCCAGCGTGCTGCCTACGCTCTATGACGAATTAGGGGATCGATGTGTTGTGACGAACCCGTTTACTTTAGAATTATCTCCGTTTCCTTATGATGCTGATAAAGGCAGCGCACGGTGGGATATTGTTAATGACCTCTTTGGTATACTTATTATTGATTCGCATATAGACCTTGTTGATGCGTGGAAAGCAATCCGAGAATGTCCAGATGCTGAGAAACGTGATGCGGCAATTGCAGCGCTGGTGGAGATGCCGATTTCTGAAGAGGAAGCGATGAAAGTTGCAGCTGCTGACTGGAAAGACCCTATCTATCGCAACGAGAAGATCAAAGAGTGGGGACAATTCGCTAAACAGAAGTTCCAAAAAGCGAAAGATTTGGCAAAGTGATTCTGCACAGTAGTAGGCACACGCCGTGGGTTTCCGTCCACCACGTTTCACGTTTCGGGAGTGAAAAATCGGCGTTTGTAGTCGCGCAATTCATTGTGCCTCTTACAAACGAGACTATTTATATTATGTTGGGTTTTGATGCGCTCTACCCATAGGCGTCAATTTAGTGGGCAAATCCCGTCACACATTGTAGGGCCAAATCAACGCCAAATGCGCTTTTTGGCATTTGGCGGGGTAGACAATGGGCGGGCACAGAGACCCGCCCCTACAATCGGGTTGCGGTGTTGTTTGGGTTAAAATGTGTGAAACCTGAAATAAATCCCTAAATTGACGCCTATGGGTTTTGATGCGCTCTACCCAACCTACGCAGTTTTTTATTTTCTTTTTGAAAAAAGATAAACAAACCCGATAAGTCCACCCACAACGCTGACACAATACACCCCAATATATACCCACACATGAATCATATAAGTGATAAAATGGATACCGATGAATCCCACTATTGCCAGATTAACATAGATAAAATGCGCACACCCCATTCCGCCTTTCTTTGGGTTGATTTCCTCGGAGAATGGTATACCTGATTCAGGTTTCGGGTGAGACAGGATATTATACAAGATAAAGACCAGACTCGGTAAAACATATAAAATCCCTGCTGCCCGCCAAAAAACGATAGCAATAGCGTACAGCAAAAGCGCATACGGCATAACAGTATAGAGTATTGTGGTTATCTGTACGCCGCGCCATAAATCAAGAGGTGCCGTAAGAGGTATTACCCTAAACATCCAAGATGCTTTCCAATGTTCTGAATACCTGAAAATAGAAAGAAAAATGTTTACAAAAGTTACACCGAAAAAACAGGACATCATAAAAAACGCGAGATTTAGTCCGGGAATGTATGACTTCATAAACCATCCCAGAGAAAATTTTTCAGCTTGTGTAAAAAAAATAAAAAAGCCTATGGAACCTCCAAGCATACCTAATATACCTTGTAACATCCTTTTATCTCGGTAGAAATATACAGAACTCATACAAAAACCTGCACGGATAACACGGTTTTTAATGATTCTGGCGAACCGAGGGATTTTCACTTTTAACTCAAATTTCTGTTTGACATCGACTTCTATTAGGTAAGAGAGGTATTTTGAATATGTTTTAGCGATGCTTTGAAGTGGTACAAGGACTAAGAAAGCGGTTGAAATAACAGCAAGTGCAGTTAAAATCAGGAAACGGACTTCTATTTGTCCAAGCAAAACCGATGCTGTGGCAGCAAACCAACCGTTCGGCAGTGCGTAGAACCATTTTGCAGCGGAGGAAAACATTTCTATAGTGGTATCTTTGGGGATGTCTTTAGGGAAAAAATAAACGATCATCCAGACTGATGGAAACAGTAGAGGAAATAATCCTTGAAAAAATTTCGCAACATTGCGTAGTTTTTTATAGGCGTAAAGTTTTGTCAAATACCCTGCAAATGTTGTCATAATACCAACGGTGAATATGCCGGAAATAATAGCGATAGGAAGATAGACCAACGGAAAAAGGTATTGGAGTTGAGAAGATTCTCCACTACGAATCCAAATGCCGCCGATAGCAGGTATGAGATTTAGACAAATCAACAACTTGACAGTATAACTGAGTATCTGTGTCAACTTGACGAGAAAATAGGTGCGCGATGATATCGGTGTGTGCGCCACAACGGGGTAGTTTATGGGATAGATAAGAATATCAAAGTAGGGGAGCGTCCATATCCCTATCATCACCATTGATACAGTTATTCCTATAAGTGCATAACTATAGACGGAAATGTTAATCAGTAACGGAATAAAGAAAAACGTTGCACTTATCAGAAAACTAAACACGTAGTTCAATATGTTTGAAGAAAGGGGTTGTCCTTTAAGTGCCCGTTTTTCGACCATCTTCTCTGTCTGTAGAAGATAGCTGTACTGGGTTGAGGATACGCCAAACATTTCCGCAATTTTCTCAAGCATCAGAGGTTTCCTTCATTGATTCTTTTTTGTAAAATTTGATAAAACCGATAAGTCCACCAATTACTATCACGCAATAGACTGCGATATACACCCACACATGAATGAAAGCAGCTAAAAATTGAACACCGACTAAAACACCTGCTATAATCATACTTATACCATAAGCAAGACACCCTGCCATTCTATCTATTTCAACTGCTTCTTTGGAAAGAGGTATCCCGGATTCCGGTTTTGGGTAAGTGATGACTGAAAATAGCACAACGAGGAGTCCCGGCAAGATAAAAAATATGCCCATAACACCCCAGAAAACTGTAGCAACTATAAAAAACAGGAGTGTGTAAGGAAAGACAATATAGATAAAGGTAGCTGCTTCAACGCCACGCCATAAGTCATACGGCTTCCGAAGTGGGACAAGAGATAGCATCCACGAGGCTTTCCAATGCTCCGAATACCCGACAGAACTGAGAAAACCGAAGACTAAAACCACCCCAAGAAAGACGGAGAGACCAGTTAACCCTGGACTAAGACCGATAGTGTAGTGATACGCAATGTATTCTATAGGATATATTTTCCGAACAAAGAACATTGCAATCATCATGACACTTACAACCGCTCCAGAAGCGAGTTGATTTAGAATGTGTCTATCACGTCGCATGTAGGATGCACTGAGACAAAAACCTGCGTAGACATCACGTGATCGGAAAAATCGCGCGAGGAAAGATTGTTTTATCCGTAGTTTGTCCTTCTGCCTACTGCCAGATTCCATCAGAAAGGAGAGATACTTTGCATAAGTCTTTGCTATACTTCGGAGCGGAATTAAGACCAGTAGAAGCGTTGAAAAAATTGCTATTCCAGCTAAAATCACATCACGGGTAAACTCAGGACGGTCAATCGTACTGGTGGCAAGTGATACTGCTCCAGCAAACCAACCGTTTGGAAGCACATATAGCCACTTTAGAACCGATTTATAATTGTCTGCTACTAAATCGGTTGGTATGAGAAAAAAGAATGCAGGAAAAAGAAGCGGCAATATAAACTGAGCGGATTTAGATATTTTTCGGAGTCTCTTTACAGAATAGAGTTTGGTCAAATACCCGGCGAATGCGGTCATCACCCCAATTGTGAAAAATCCTGCCATAAAGGCAATAGGCAGATAAAAGACAGGAAAAAAGTAGCGTAGAATAGTGGTGTTATCTCCACGGATGAAGGGACCGCAAATTGATGGAAAGATATTCAGACAAATTAACAACAAGACAGCATACTTGAGAATCTGTGTTAACTTTACAAGAAAATAGGTGCGTGATGACATGGGCGTATGTGCTACAACAGGATAGTTTATAGGACTAAGGAGAAGGTCAAAGTAAGGGAGAGTCCACATCCCTACGATGAACATAGACATCGTGACACCAATGAGTGCGTAGGTGAACACGTCCATGCCAAAGAACACCGGCAACGCTGAAAAGATGCTTGCTAAAAAACAGAAAGCACAGGTCACAGCGAGTGAGAGTTTTGCCGTTCCCTGTTTTCCCTCAAGTGCTCGTTCCTCTACTGTCTTCTCCGTTTGCAGTAGCAGCTTATATTGAATAGGGCATGCACCAAACTTTGCAGCGATTCTTTCAAGCATTAGGGGCTGCCCCCGTCACAATTCGGACAGCTTCATCAGTTTTTTCATCAAGTCCTGTCGTTTCAGTCAGTTGTACAAAAATTTCATTGAGTGCTGTCTGATTCGTCTGCTGCCGTAACGCTGCTACCGGTGCATCGGCGATAAGTTTTCCCTCATTGATAATCATAATTCGTGGGCAGAGCGTTTCTGCCACTTCAAGAATATGTGTACAGTAGAGAATGGTTTTACCCAATTCCGCTAAACGTTGCAGTAATGATTTCAAAAATGTTACGGTTGTAACATCCAGATTAGTAAAAGGTTCATCTAAAAACAGGACATCTGGATTATGCAACAGTGCTGCCATGATGAGGCATTTCTGACGCATGCCTTGCGAAAAACTGCTTATTCGTTGGTTTGCTTGTGCTTCCATGTCAAACAACTTTGCAAGCTCTACAATTTTTTGCGCTATCAGTTCTTCCTCTAAATGATAGAGTCTGCCCATCAACTGCAGGTGTTCCACTAAGGTGAGGTGTTCATATAGCTGCGCCTCCTCAGGTACATATCCAACCCGCTGTTTTAATTCCAGCAGCTCCGTTTCTGCACTATAACCCGCAACAGATATTTCACCAGATGTCGGTTGAAGCAATCCCACTAACATTTTTAGGGTAGTGCTTTTTCCTGCGCCGTTCGGACCAAGATATCCAACAATTTCACCTTTTGCGGCTTCAAAACTGATTTTGTCTACTGCTTTCTTTTCTCCATATTCTTTTGTGAGATGTGAAACACGAATCATTTATGTTTGTCCTTGTAATGTGGTAATAGTAACATCAATTAAAACATGATACCATATTCATAGATTTCTATCACTTGGATTTGCGTGTGTAAATATTTGTCTGAATTGTTCACTGTCTGAACCAGCATTGTAGGTCGGGTTTCCCTTGCGACACCCATAAATCAACGCTATAAATGCCTTTTGGCGGAATACGCTTTTGGTATTCCGCATGATTCAGCCAAATCAACGCAGCATGCGCCAAATCAAGAAAT
>JAGWBU010000066.1:27372-36485 GCA_021295735.1 Candidatus Poribacteria bacterium
GGAAATGTAGCAGACACAAAAGCATTTTCCGCGTCCTCTGTGTTCTCTGTGCCTTCCGCGATTCAGACAACCAGATAATAGGCCTCATACAAGAAAAACATAAAACAAGATGTCTATCGTTAGAAAATTACCGAATATTTTCTTAATCTTCATGTAAACGCGCCGAGTCCTGACCTCAGATGCTGTAAACGGCGCGTGGACAAAACGCGCCTACCTTTAGGTAATAAATCGGGCGGACAAAGCCCTTCCACAAGAGAAGGACGTGGTTAATGGCAAAAACTTTACACACCCATCTTCATGATCTCCTTGAAAATTGTTCAAAGATGTGATAACATGCAAGCAATAGATTAAAGAATAACACTACAAGTAAACCTGCTCAAAATGGAGACATGGCACTCATGAAACGATTGATATATTTAGCACTTGTTATGAGTATAGGATTCATCGGTAATCTGATGCTCTATGCACAACAATCGCCAAACCAAACATTGCCACCGAATGTAGCTAACACCCAATCTTCATCTAACCACTTTACTGCCAAACTTTCTGGAATGGTTATTTGGACAGGACAAGACCTGTCACAAACAAACGTATCAGTGTACCGCGATGAAAAACTCAAAGACCTTTATACCAGTGGATTATCTCGTTCAGGGACAGGGGCATTCGAACTACGTGTGGAACCGGGTAGGTATTATTTAGTTGCTTACGTCGATGTTGATAGTTCTGGAAAATTTGACGAGGGTGATGGTTACGGTGTCTTAGGAATTAAGGATTGGCAAAATGAAACGCAAAAACATCAAGCGGTTGATATAGGCGCAAACGCTGCATTGAAAGGTATACAGATTCCAATAACTGCCAGGCTTCAGAATGTTGGTGACGAGCTGAAACTTGTGCCTGCAAACGTATACCAACCAAGTGAATACCAACAATTTAAAGCTGAGTTGACCCGAGCAGCATCAGGATGTAGAGGGATTCTAAAAGATACAAAAGAGACCGGTATTGCAAAAGACAAAAGACTTATTCTTGCATATACAGATACGTCTTGGAAATACCGTGCAGGGATCGCTATTGTTGATGCCAAGACTGGACAGTGGGAACTGAGATTGAAACCCGGTAAATACTATCTGATGGCAATAGTTGACAAAAATAACAGCAATAAACTTGATGCTGGAGACACCTTCGGATTTTACGGTGTCACAAATATATATAAACGCGGTGCCTTTCCACAGCCAATACTGATTAAGCCTAATACATTTACTGAAAATTTGGAGATACAGATTACTGCCACTTACACGGCGACTCATCAAACGGAAAATCAAAAAAACACCGCAATTATTTCTGGTCGTATAACCCCAACGCCCCAAACGGAAACAGAAGTCCGTGTTGAAGTTTATCCGACATCCGCTTTAGTGAATCCCATCGCAAGCGCCACAACAGATTCAGAAGGGAAGTTTCGCTTTCAACTACCACCTGGGGAGTATTACATCATTGCAAATCATGACATGGATGGAGACGGTAGGTATAGTGAAGGTGATAGATTGGGAGGTTTAGGCACTGACTCCATAGCTACGACCCCGCCAGCTGCGGTAGTTTTTGATGTGGGTGAAACGCGTGCTGTTAATATTCAGATGAGTGCACGTTATGATGCAGAAGGACAACTTGTTGCTATAGAGAACAACCTACTCACTGGGAATTTAGCACTCGGTACTCCCACAAGTGCATCTCCAGAAGAACCGATGGGTAGTATCACCGGAAAAATTACCTCATTTTTCTCTTCTCACACCGTAGAAAAAGTCACTGAAAACCCAACTTCGGAGAATCAAGACCGTGCCCCGGACGGTCTTTTAAGCCTTTCTACTACACCAGACTTCAGTGCACCGATGTGGATGCCGCTATTTCTTGACGATAATGGTAGATTTCTCGTTGATGTCAAACCCGGAACATATTATATTATGGCAGTTGTTGACCAAAACAGAGACGGACGTTCAGGCACATCGGACGGAATCGGGATTTACGGCACCCATCAACCAGTGCGCGGCATGCCAGCTGCGCTCACCGTCTTCCCCAGTAAAACAACACCTCATGTAGACATTGACATTTTAGCGTCCTATGTTGATGAGAAAGGCACAATGGCTGAACTTTCAGATGGCGGACAATGGAACATCGCACGCATGTATGGGGAACCAGAAGACATTTTCAAATATACCGAGAATGGAAAAATGATTGAAGAATGGATGTATTGGACAAAAGGTTTAGCGTTTAACTTTGAAGCAGATGGTGCTGGATGGAAACTCAAGGACAAGAAGGAATTCCAACCGAACACACAAAATATTTCTAAAGAAACAGAAACCCCTCAAGATAGTGAAAAGAAACCTAACGCGAGGACAGCTGTAGATGTCAATATAGACGGTTTTTCACTTGCTGCAGAGTCGGCGTTTATCTATTATAGTCATGAAGGTGTTTTATGGCGTATTGCCCCTGCAGCTGACCGGGTAATTGGCACCCCAACGAAAGATGCGGCCGCCGTTACAGTAGACACACGTGTTGCCCCGCTCGGTGCTGGGTTTCGTCCCTCCGCATCAGATATTGGAACGCTTGTTTACCATGATTTTGACGACAATGTCATCATAAGAGATATTGTTACTGGCAAAAGCATGGTTCTACTTGATAATCGACAAATGGCAGAAGATGTTACCATTTCTCCAGATGGTGAATATATTGCGTATGCACATACCGAAACAATTGGACGAAAACGGGTTGTAATTCAGCATCTCCGAACCGAGAAAATCTTCCGAATTCCTTCAACAGCACTTGAAATGTCTAATCCGGCATGGCGCAAAGATGGGCAATTGCTTGCTTATGCCGCTGCGGGAACAATTGAAAACCCTAAGGCTGGTCTAAACCGTAATATTTACGCTTTCGACAATATAAAAAATAGCGTTGAACCGATTGTGATTTCGCCTGCGGATGACGCGGAACCAGCATGGCATCCTGATGACCAAAGAACGCTCGCTTTTTCACGCGGGTTCAATGGCAATCCCCGTCAAATTTGGGTCGTCACCTTCAACGCTAACGGCAGACCAATAGAACAACAGATAACTGCAATGGGAGGTAGCCGTCCTGTTTGGGTGCCACCCAGCGGAAATTGGATAATTTACGAAAACAACGGACAACTCTGGACTGTTGATATTACTAACCCTGGCAGTGAATCGCCACTGATGAGTAATGGAAAAGCGGTATTTGGGTATCAACCCATTGCGGTTTCGGTTGAGTAATATCAAATTAACCTGATTTGTAGCGCGAGGTCTCCGGGGAATGCCAAAGAGGCATTCGGACCCGGTGAATGACTAAATGTCGTTCATACCTTTGATTTCTTGATTTGGTGCCTCGCAATGTTAACTTAGAAAATAGAAAAGAGTCAGTTCTTTCCTCCGCTCCAGCGGAGCGGTATGCGAATCCATCACACATAGCACTCCGCTGGAATGCTATAATTTGGGTATCACGTTTTCTATAGACATAGCACTCCGCTGGAGTGCGGAAAATGATCTGTTATCAAAATGAATCGCGTCGGGCACCTCCGAAATTCTTAAAGACGAACTCATGTTAAAAATAGGAACGCACTATGTATAAACCAAACAAGTTCACCCTTTCTTTACTAATTATAGTCTGCCTTACAATGCTTCTATCTACCGCCTCAGCACAGTATTTACTCGTGCCGATGGAGCAGAAACAGACAAACCATCTTAAAGCTTACGGACTAACATATTGGGCATTAGAGGTGCCGCGTGAATACCAATGTTTCTGGTGGCTGAATTATCGTGGCGGATCGTTTGTAATTCCCGATGTTCCCGATGTCCGAGTGCGTGCTGCACAGATGGGTGTCACTTTTGAACAGATGAGCGACGTTGAATATCGGACAATCAAAGAGACCATCATTGAAACCAGTAATATGGATGAGATTCTGTTAGAGAAAGCCCCTAAAATCGCTGTGTACGCACCACCAGAAGCATCCCCATATCGCGACCCGTGGGACGATGCGGTGAAAATCGCATTGGATTATGCCGAAATCCCTTACGACCAAATTTGGGACAAAGAGGTGCAGCGCGGTGCATTGCACACAGAAGGTTACGATTGGTTGCACCTACATCACGAAGATTTTACCGGACAGCACGGAAAATTCCATGGTTCCTTTTCACACCAAGTGTGGTATCAACAACGGACAGCACTCTTTGAGACAGCAGCAAAAGAAGCAGGATTTAAGCGTGTTTCTCGGCACAAGGGGCAAACGGCACTGGATATTGCTGATTATGTAGCAAAAGGTGGATTTATCTTTGCCATGTGTTCTGCACCTGAAACTCTGGACATTGCGTTAGCAACAAAGGGTGGGATTCTTGATATTGTTGATCCTGTTTTAGACACGACACCGCTCGCGCCTGATTTCCAAAAACAATTGGACTTTGAGCGAACGTTCGCATTTGAAAAATTCACGCTCTACCCCAATCCGAACCGTTATGAATTTTCCGATGTTGATAATCCAAATCCTGATCGGAGTCCGCATACCGGCGTAGAGGATTTCCAACTGTTTGAATTTTCTGCAAAACATGATCCTATTCCGACAATGCTCACGCAAAACCACGTTTCAGAAGTCCGCGGTTTTCTTGGGCAGACAACATCTTTTAATTTAGACAGGATCCACAAATCGGTTACAATTTTAGGTAAAATTGAAGGCACAAATTATGCTAAATACGTCCACGGCACTTTAGGAAAAGGAACTTTTACTTTTCTCGGTGGACATGATCCAGAGGATTACCGCCACCTCGTTGGAGAAGGGAAGATACCTACGAATTTAGACCTCCATAAACATTCACCCGGTTATCGGTTGATACTAAATAATATTTTGTTTCCTGCCGCGCGCAAAAAACCGCAGAAAACCTGAAGAACTGAAACACCTATAAATTATAAAGTTGTTTTTCATTATTCTATAGTGTTAACATAAGAAGATGAATCTGTTTTGTAGATGCGTATAGCCCCAGAGGGGCGGAAGGTATATAGAAAAACAGACCTCTAAAGGACTGAGCCCCAGAGGGGCGAAAGGTATATCACTTAACAGTTTGTTTTACAGAAGACTCACCTGTCGCACCGCTGGTGCTCAAGAAGGTATGACACCGTTTCCTATACACATTTCGCACCGCTGGTGCTTCTGTCTTTACAAATAACACCTTTTTACTCATATCACACACTAAATATGAAAGCAACACTTGCAACATGCAACTTGAATCAGTGGGCGCTCGACTTTGAGGGGAATTGTGATCGTATTATTGAGTCAATAGAACTTGCCAAAGCAGCAGGTGCGCGCTATAGACTTGGTCCCGAACTTGAGATAACAGGGTATTCTTGCGAAGACCATTTCCTTGAAGAAGATACGTTACGGCACAGTTGGGAGTCTCTTTCACGCATCATAATGGGTGGACATACGGATGGCATCTTATGCGATATTGGCATGCCTGTGATGCACAAAAGCGTGCGTTATAACTGCCGTGTGTTTGTGTGTGATGGTAAGATACTTCTAATTCGTCCGAAATTGGTTCTCGCTGCTGAGGGAAACTACCGTGAACCGCGTTGGTTCGCCGCGTGGCAGAAAGGGTGGACGACTGAACCGTTTCAATTACCTCCTGAGGCACTTGAAATCACGCCCAATTCAACTGTACCAATTGGGTGTGCGGTGATTGTTACACACGACACGGTTTTGGCATCAGAAACCTGTGAAGAGTTGTTTGCCCCGCTTTCGCCACATATTGACCTTGCATATAACGGGGTTGAGATAATCGCCAACGGGTCAGGTTCGCATCACGAACTTCGCAAACTTGATACGCGTCTGTCGCTAATTCGAAATGCAACTGAAAAGTGTGGAGGCGTTTACTTATACGCTAATCAACAGGGATGTGATGGTGGTAGGCTTTATTTTGATGGTTGTGCAACGATTGCACAAAACGGACACATTCTCGCGCAAGGGTCACAATTTTCTATCAGTGATGTCGAAGTGGTCACAGCAACTGTGGATTTACGGGATGTCCGCTCCTATCGCGGTTCAAGAATGAGTGGTGCAGTACAGGCGAGTCGTGGCACTGCTATTCCGCAAATTTATGCCGATTTCAAAGTCACAGATACTGAAAAACGTCTTGTCACCGTTCCAAAGGGTGATCTCAACATTCACACGCCAGAGGAAGAGATAGCTCTGGGTCCTGCGTGTTGGCTGTGGGATTATCTGAGACGTTCCGAAGCAGCAGGGTTTTTCGTTCCGCTTTCGGGAGGTTCGGATAGCGGTGCTGTTGCTACGATGGTCGGGTCTATGTGTCAACTCGTTGCGAAAGGGATTCTCGGAGATATGCCGCACGTTATCAGAGATGCTGAACGACTACTCGGTGCAGATTGTATTGAAAAAATCAAAACAGATTTTAGTGATCCTTGGCACGCTGCGCAGTATCTTGCCAATCAACTGCTCTATACGTGCTATATGGGAACAGCAAACAGTTCTCGTGAAACGCGGCACCGCGCCAAAGAGTTAGCAAGTGAAATCGGAAGTTATCATCTTGACATCAACATGGAGTCTCTCGTAGGTACTTTGCGAAAACTGTTTATCGGTATCACCGGCAAAACGCCACAGTTCAAAACTGAAGGCGGTAGCACAATAGAGAATCAGGCACTGCAAAACATACAGGCACGGCTACGGATGGTCATCAGTTATCTTTTTGCACAGACGTTACCGTGGGTTCGAAATAGACGTGGAACGCTTCTCGTATTAGGCACTGGGAACGTTGACGAAGCACTGCGCGGTTATCTCACAAAATATGATTGTAGTAGTGCCGACATCAATCCGATTGGTAGTATTAGTAAAACGGATTTACGCAGTTTTCTTCACTGGGCAAAAGAACATCTCGGCTATCCGAGTCTCGGCACAATCTTGGACGCACCACCGACTGCAGAATTGGAACCCATCACAGAGACCTATACCCAAACCGATGAGGAAGATATGGGGATGACATACGCCGAACTAAGCCGTTTTGGTCAGCTGCGTAAAGTGCATCGGTGTGGTCCCGTCAGTATGTTTGAAAAACTGGTTCAGGAATGGAATCATCTGCCGCCAACTGAAGTAGCAGAAAAGGTCAAAAGGTTTTTCCGTTACTACGCGATTAATCGACACAAGATGACGACACTGACACCCGCATACCATGCTGAACCATATTCACCTGATGACAACCGATTTGACCTACGGCAGTTCCTATACAATACACGCTGGCGTTGGCAGTTTCGTAAAATTGATGGGATGGTAGAGGAGATGGAAACTGAATGAAATCGCAGTTTTTAAGCATAGCATGTAAGAAAGTCGCGTTGTTTCTATGCTCTATTTGCCTGTTGTTTCTACTCAATTATTCTTCAGTTCATGCTGCGCCGAATATACCGCTCAACTTTGACGGGTGGGTAATTGAAACGCTCGCAAAACTTGAGGTGGCAGGTATTACGGGTGGGTTTCATCGGCACTCTTTACCGCTATCTCGTGACGATGTGGCAAAAATAATCCAACGTGCTGAAACGCGAATCCTAGCGGGGGAAGTCGCTGTTTCTCCAATGGATAGGAAGCTATTAGAGAAACTCAAACGTGAATTTCGCTTCGAATTAGCACACACAAAACAAAAAACTGACATACGTATTCAGCCAGAACTACGTTTTGCAGATAAAAAAATTGCCCCTGCGCTTCAAAGTGGATTGCATTATGCTGTCGGAAACAACAAGCATCGGCTAACTGTACATTCTGAGTTAGAATTCTCCAATTTTGAGCAAGGTACAGATTTTATAGAGAGTTTTTTTCTGCCTGATCCGCCACCACTTCTAAAATCTGCCGACCAACGATTTGAAAAGTGGCGTGGCGATTATGTTGTGGACTTCAAAAGGAGTTATCTGAAATACCATTTGATGCCTTTTGGAGATGCATCGTTAGACTTATTAGTGGGCAGAGATTTTGTGTTTTGGGGAGCGAGTCCTGGCAAATCTGTTGGGATTTCGGACAACTCGCCACCGTTTGAACTTATTCGACTTACAGGCACTTTTCCTTGCAAAATAGGAACGCTGAAAGCAACAGCATTTTCTGCGCAACTCAATTCAACGTGGTTTGACGATGGCACAACGCGCTATCTCGCGAAACGTTATCTGAGCGCACATCGACTTGACTATCAATTTAGCGATTGGCTTGAAATCGGTGCGGCTGAATGGGTAATTTACGGTGGTGATGTGCAAACGGTGGAGTGGAACTATCTTAATCCCGTTATCCCATATTATGCGGTTCAATACAATGCTAAAAAAGATGACAACATCATGTTTAGTTTTGATGGGGCAGTGCGTCCGATTGATGGTGTTCGTCTATATGTAGAGTGGGTTGCAGATGATTTTCAGTATAATCCAGAAACCGATGACCCGCATGCGGTTACATGGCTTACCGGTATAGAATGGTATCCACAACTTATAGAGCGCAAACTCGGCATACGGACAGAGTACGTCCGCGTCAATCGGTGGGCGTATACACATCTTGCCCCCGACAATCAGTTCACACATTTCGGCACAATGATTGGACATCCGATTGGCACGGATGCGGATATATTCACGTTCCGCGTGTCGTATCAGGCAACACCTTCAGCAGTAATCGAAAGTCGTTTTAGTCATCAGCGAAACGGGGAAGCAGATATTACTGACCGTTTTTACGGTGAGGATTATGAAAACATTTCGTTTCCTTCAGGTATAGTTGAACGGCTTTCTGAAATTCGGATTGGTTGGAAATATAGACCGATTACCGCATTGAATTGTTCTGTCAACTATGCGTGGCGACATATCCAAAACGCGGAACATGCAATAGGTGAAACCGAGCAGCAACACCGTTTTGTTTTTTTGTTTGCTTATGCTTGGGGAAATTAAGAGTTTAGTTGTGTCTAACTCATTCGTGGCGAGCACAAATCTGCCTTTGCTGCGCTTGAGTTTTTCAATTGCTTCCACATTCGCAACGACTTTACCCTCAATCCGATAACGGAAGTGTGTCGGTTTATCCGTTTTGTTAGGTCGTCCCG
>JAGWBU010000203.1 GCA_021295735.1 Candidatus Poribacteria bacterium
GGCGACAAGTCATGGCGAATACCACGCGTATTCGCCCAAGTGCGCTTGGCGTTGATTTGGCAATGAATTGCGCGACTATAAACGCTTTTTTTCTTAAATTGACAGTTATGGTGCGGTTAGGAAACCGCTCCTACCGTCCGGAAAATGCGATAAATCCCGTTAATTTGGTATAAATCCCCCTTATCAGAGGACTTTAAGAGGAAATGTAGAAATCCTAACTATTTATCAAACTCACGTTAATAAGTTATTTGCAGCCACATAACGCGCTGAGGTATTCCTCAGCGCGTTTTCCTGCACCTGTCGGCGACATAATACCTGACATAACTGCAACACCTGCTGCCCTCGTTTCCAAGCACTCACCAGCACGCGCTGGCGTAATCCCCCCAAGTGCAAACACAGGTAACTTGATTTGTTTCACTAACTTTTCAAGGTTTGCCACACCAACAGACGGTCCATATCCAAGTTTGCTTGCTGTTGGATATATTGGACTATAAGTGATGAAATCTGCGCCTTGAGTCTCTCGTTTTTTGGCAGCATCAACACCGTGTATTGAACATCCGATCAGAAAATCGGAGTTTGACTGTGCTTTCACTTTGTCTACAGACACATCAATATCGGGTAGATGAACACCTACAGCACCCACATCAATAGCGACTTGTACATTGGTATTAATGAATAGACTCGCGTTATTCGTTTGACACAAATCGGATATAGGTTTTGCCAACTCGTACAAAGCAACTTCGTCTAAATCTTTTTCGCGCAGTTGGATTGCACTGACCCCAACATCCAAAATTTCTGAAATGACAGTGAGTAAAGACTTGGGTGCGCACAAGTGCCTATTTGTAATGACATACAGATTAAAATCAATCATTTGTTATGGTTAGATACGACGAAGTCTTGCAGCGAAAGCACCATCAACTCCATGCTCATGGGGAAAAGTTTGCAGAAAGCCTTGAGGTGTTATTGCATTCTGTGGAATATCGGCTAAGAATTCACTCGCATGTTCCAATGTAAACATCGGAAAATTCTTCAAAAACCGATTGATGATTTCTTCATTTTCTGTCGGTTCAATTGTACAAGTGCTGTAAACTAAAATACCGCCGGGTTTGATATGTGGTGCCGCATTTTTTAAAAGACGGTACTGTAGGTTGCTAAGAGAACGCAGTTGATCAGATGTTTTGTTCCAACGTATGTCGGGGTGTCGCCGAAGTGTGCCGAACCCTGAACATGGCACGTCTATAAGCACAGCATCTGCAGCGCTGATAAAACTGAGATCCGCTTTTGTGGCGTCTATTGTTCGGGTTTCCACGTTCTGAACTCCGATGCGCTTGCAATTCTCTCGCAATATATTAAGCTTCTTCTCAGAAATATCAACGGCAATTATCTTACCTGAATTACCCAGCATACACGCGATGTGTGTTGTTTTACCTCCTGGCGCTGCGCATAGGTCAACAACTAACTTGGGAGATTCCGACATGAGCAAGTACGGAACTAACATTGCACTCTCGTCTTGTACATAGACGTCATCACGATTAAGCACATCTTTTAACGTTTTTTCGCTGGTAGCACTTGAAACAGCATCGTAAGCAGTGATCGTTCCATTATCTATCACGATACCATCAGGCGCTATTTCCGAAACTTTGGTAGATAACCCGTTTGATTTTAGAGATTCGCTGAGTTCATCACGATTTGTTAGAAGGGAATTCGCGCGAAACGTTAGCGGAGCAACTTTATTGCTTGCTTGGCAAAATGCCAAAGTCCAGGGAAGTCCGCGCGTATGAATCCACTTATTCACTAACCATTTCGGATATGACAGTGAGAAAGATATATGTTCTATTGGGTGAGTGTCAAGCGGAGGATAGGATAATTCTGATTCCTTGCGTTGAAGGGAACGTAAAACAGCATTAATAAAACCAGCTGTCTTTCTATTCTTTTTGAAAAGTTGGACAGTTTCAAAAATTGCGGCGTGCGGAGGAATGCCATCAAGGTGTAACAATTGAAACGCGCCGAGCCGAAGGATAGCACGACGCTTTGTATCTAACCGAAATTGAGGGTTGATGAAATGTTCCAGCACCCAATCCAATTGTTGTCGCCAACGAACAACGCCATAGACCAATGCGTTTGCCAACCGGCGTTCACGACCGTTGAGAGTGGACCGCTTAAATGCGTTATCAACAACAACCGCAATTGACAAATCAGTTTCAGAGAGGTCCAAGAGACATGTTAATGCGACTTCGCGTGCATTCATTATTACCATCTTACCTACAGGCTGTACGATGCTCTTGTGCGGATTAAAACAACACCACCAACTTGCTGGATCTGAGTAGATTTAGAAATTGATGCGGATGTAATTAACAGATTAGGCAGTAAGCGCGTTTAACTTGCGAACAATTCGTGATTTTTGGCGATTCGCAGTGCCTTTTTTGATAACACCTTTACTTGCGGCTCTATCAAGCAAACTTACAGTGGTTTTGCACAATTGTTGTGCTTTTTCTACGTCACCTTCCTGAAGTGCTAATTCGGCAGCTTTCAGCGAAGTTCTGAGCGTCAATTTCCGGTGTCTGTTACGCGTACGTTTTTTCGCATCCGCGCGTGCATGTTTCTTTGCAGATTGTCTATGCAAAACGTAACTCCTTATTTTATTAATGTTTTATATACTTCCATTAATGATACCACAAAAATCGGTGTTTGTCCAAAATTTCTGAACATTTGTAATTTACTTGTAGATTTTTTGACATACTCCCCCAGCTAAAGCACTTACTATTACCCATAAGTTTATGGAACATGTCCATCAATAAGGTTCTGACCGATATTGTTTTGTGTGTATTGGTGAA
>JAGWBU010000067.1 GCA_021295735.1 Candidatus Poribacteria bacterium
ACAACATCTGGGATCAATCGGTGCTATTCATCACACGCAACCTGAACTAAACCCCGGATAATTGGCGAAGGTATTGATATGTATTGCAAGGTATCCTTGCAGATGTTCCACTGTGAACTCTCGCGTTTATTTTATATCGCTTTTGAGAAACGAAACCTGCGCCATAATTAGAAATAGCAGATTAAACAGCACCAGCAAACCGACTTGAGATAATACGCTACGGTAAGAAATTTGTTCCTCAAAGACTGGAACCGCGTCTGGATTTACCTTTTTCTGAGATAGTCCTTCTTTTACAGGATAGATATGTAGGCTTTCTGGATCGCTCTGATCTTCTGCTTTTACGAAATCAACAAACGTTTGCCGATAACGGCGCGCCTGTTTAACAAAATTCATATAACTAACAATACCTGTATTTGCAAACCCTTCCATCGCATATTGGAAAGTCGCTATCGGAGAGATTTGGGTAAGGTCACGAGCAAGCTGGACCTGCCTAAACTGCTGATCAATATGTCCATCATTAAAACGGGTTTTTGTCTCCATTTCTTTGGTGAGGTAAGTTGCCCAAAGAAGCGTTGCTTCGGGATTCTCAACAGAAGCTGCCTTGCTTAACTTAGAGGGTATATCTCCTGACCTACCAAAAGGATGGTATTCATCTCCAAGTTGCCTTAATTGTGCTTCTCGCTGCATGGACACCTCGTCAACCGAGGGAATAGGATTTATGTTGCCGACAAAAGTGCCAAGTAGACTCGGAAAAACAAACGCTAAGCAGACCCAGGTGAGTAAAAGCCATACCAAACTTGTTATTGGATTTGAAACACGACTTGAGAAAAAGAGACCAAGGAAGATAAAAATAGAGATGTGTAACGCAAACAATCCTATCATTCCCAAAATACATAGCCAATCCCTCGACTCAAACGGAATATTTTTTGAAATAAGGATAACCAGCAAGTTCATCAAGATGCCAATCATAAGCGGCACCATAAGTGTCACAAACGCACCGAGGTATTTCCCGAACAACACTTGCCCGCGCGATACTGTATTGGACATCATCAAACTTAGTGTCCCGCTCGCTCGTTCCCCAGCAATAGCATCAAAAGTGAATAAAATCGCAAAAAAACTCATCAGGATACCGATGAAAACCCAGTCGATTTTGATCCGTCGCATCCCAGGACCGCCCGTATTTTGCAAAGGGTACTCTAATGTCCACGGGGCTTTCCACGCATAATCTTCAAATTCCTCATAACCGCTTCGACTGGCTGTTCCGGTATTCTGAATTTTGACAGAACGCGGAATTAATTTATCTGTCCCATCGGCACAAAATGTCAACCCGGTAGGGTGTCTTAGAATCTCACCAGGTCCTATCAGTGCTAATTCCGCCAAACCCTTACCCACTTGTTCTTTGATATAATCTCTATTTTGTTCTACATGGCGGTTGTAAGTATTGATTTGTGTTGTATAACCATCGCCGCCAAGACTATATATCAGTGCATTCGCCATAAACAGCACAGGCAGAAGGATGATCATCAAGGAAAATCGGAGCGTCGTGAGATTGTGGTATATCTCTTTCCTCGCAATGTGCCAAACCATCTGCTTCAACTCCTCTTTTCAACTCAAATCATATCGTAGAAAGGATACATAAGCGACCATGAATAAGACGATATTCCATGCCAATAGAATCAAAATATCCATCGACGCACGGGACAAGCTTTCGGAAAGGGAAAGCCGTTGATGTTGGAAAACGGGCAGATCGGTTAACTCAGCGTTACCTCTGTCATTAGAAAACCACGCCCGAGAAGAAAACGCCTCCTTATCTTTCAAATATTCAACAATCTCACGTTTATAGGCTTTTGAACCCGCAATAAAATCGTTATAACTTTGCTGATCTGTTCCCGCTATTGTGCCAACAGCGAAATAGTATGTGTCTGCAAAGGAGATACGGGAGAGAGCATCAGCAAACTTAGAATTCTTCTCTCGTGCCTCAGCGGGTTCTTTGAGAATTTCTTCCGCTCTATCCGCATATTCAACCCGAAGTTGCTCTTGATAGCCTAAAATTTCTTGGAAGATAGAAGTATTGGCTTGGGCGACATTTGTGACGCTATAACTCTCTGTTAAGAAATAACCTCCGAACATAGAACCACTGCCAACTCCTCTTGATGATGCCCCAGGTTCCCAAATAATTGACTTTTGCAGATCTTCGTAGCCTCTCTGTCTGCGATAGGCATCCCGATCTTTTTTAAATTGTTCCCATACATCAGCAGCAGGCTGGATCAACGACATTTCAGATTTCACTGGATGCGGCGGAAATTTTTCCACTCCAAATGCCACGACATTTGAATGAACACTTGTGAGGATCACCCAAATAAACATGGAAAGGATTAGCGTTGTTGCCGCTTGTTTTGTCCAAACAGATAAAAGGAGTCCTAAAAGATACCACGTTGACACATACAACAACGAAACACCGAATATCGTCATGATGTGTAATATGTCGTTTCCATCAAAGACGATAACTGGTGAAGAAAACGCGAGCAACAGTGCCACAATTAAACTCACCAAAACAATTGGAAACAGAGACAGCATCCCACCGAGATATTTCCCAAACACTATCGTATCTCTCGGTATCGCATTAGATAACACAAGTTTCAGTGTGCCATCTTCTCTTTCACCCGAAATCGTGTTGTAGGCAAACAGAATCGCTAACGCGCTCAGCACGATCTTGAAGATGAAAACCACATCCACGGTTAGGAACATCGCAAGGAATGGATTATCTGAACCCCGTTTTTGCGTTGGTGCTTCCCAAATAGGGAAGTTGAATTCAAAGATAGGCTTTCCCAACTCAACGGTGACCGTATTGGCACCAGCGTTCTCCGCACCCACGTTAAAGATGCTAAACGGATTCGGCTTGCGGTGTGCCTTCGGCTTGATTTTGGAATAGAGTTCCCATTCCTGTGCTTCCGTCTCTGCCTCTCGGACAGCAGTGTTATATCCCGCCAAACGTTTTTCGTAGTCGTCTACCTGAACAAATACTGCGACAGCAGTTGAAAGCAGACACACAATAAGCCCAATCATGAATCCGGATGTTAAGATATTTGAGACGAATTCCCGTTGGATAATCAGCCAAAGTGTGGACATTATTTCCTATTAATTAAAGACGGAATCTTGGTATTGAAACGTGCATAATCTTTATTTTGATGATATTTCAGATTAAATGCTTTCTTTTAAAATCTTAATTTATGGTAGATTTTAGAATTAATTGGACAGCACTTAACGGTAGGAGGGAATTCCGATTCCCAACTATCAAAGCGTTTAGTCGCTATTCGGAGATCGCTCCTACAGTAAACGCACCTATTTTGCATCTAACGGTCCTGAATCGTTGAGGATGGCGGTGCTATTTGGACATCTCCCGGAACATGAGTTAAAACATCTGGAATTGGCGTATCGCTCAGTCGCAAGACCAAATCATGGCGGCGTTTCTCCGCAGAGATTTTGACCGTTTTGGATGTTGCCATGCCGCCGTTGTACTCCACAGATACTGTGGCAAATATGGGCAAATTCACGTATTTCACAAAGTACCCATCCGAATCTGTATGCGTTGGTGTAATACTTCCATTTCCGCTATGAACTCCATCAAAACTCCGATAGTTGATGTCAAACTTCACTGCAGCTTTGGCTAATGGTGTTCCGTCCGCCAAAAGGACTTTGCCACGGATACGCATACGAGGAAGCACTTTTATTGTTATGTCTTTGATGTCTAATCCTGACTTGATGTATAACGGAATACCACCCATAGATGACAATTTCTTTGATTCAACAAACCTTGCACCAAAAATCGGACGAATCGGGTGATGTGATATTTTCAACTTTGGGGCATCAATAGGCAAAAAACTTAAGCCCGCGACATCAATGGAGTGAATCTCGGTGTCTGCTTCAGAGGCACCTATTTCAGGAGATACCACGAATTGCGCGTGTCCGGGGAGAATATCGCTGATTTGAAAGTGTCCAGCAGCATCGGTTTTCAATTGATGTATCGGTAGTGGTGCCTGCCACATCTCACCATCAATAATATCAATTGGGTGAATGGCTAACCTGAACCCAGGAATCGGGTCGCCGTCCATATCAACAACTTGACCAGAGAGAGTACTTGTATTCTTCTGTGCAATATTGTGTGACGAAGCCACAAAAAGTGCCAGAATACCAACGAGAACAAGGATACTTGCGGGAATTGCAGAGCGTTGTTTGAAACTTGTAAAATTCATAATTACTTCTCCTTTTACGTGCATTTTATGGTAGATTTGAATTTATTTGGACAGTATTGATCTGTGAATCAACGCTGAATGCCAAAAGCGCATTCAGCGTTGATTCACAGGAAATGTGTATAATTATTTCCATATTTCAATGGATTTTAACACTAAAATTGGCTTATGACGTTAAGTCGCGTTTTAAAGGAAAAAGGTTGCATAAAATGAATTTTTAGGAAAATTTTATACTCGGTAGGTAAGGAGACAGATTATTGGTTGTTTCCCAATATTCCTGACCAGATCGCACGTCGCGCATCCGTGCTGTCAGGTTTTTGGGTAATGGTAATATTAATACTCGCTGCTTCAAGAGGCGGTTTTCCGGGCATGCCGCCTAATGTAGTTGGTAGGGTAATTTTTTCACCTTTTCGCTCAAGGGTTAACTCTACGACATCACCTGATTTCCAGTCTTTTGCCGATCTTCTGACGTCTTCAAATGTCTTCACGGGTGTGTCGTTGATCGCAATAAGTTTGTCACCGTCTTGATACTTGGGCGATCGAAAAATAATCAGACTCCCCTCCTTCGTATTCCTGAGTAAACGAATGGACAACATCTCATTGAGAATATACCTAAGGTTCGGTAGTTTTTCACCAAATTCTATCTGTGCATCTACACCTGCGTTTTTAAGGTGTTTTTCTAAAGGTAATCGCTCTGTGCCTGTTACATATTTATTGAAAAATGATTCAAAATCTTTACCTGCAATTTGGCTGACGATCCTGATGACATCATTAATAGCGAACACGTTATCGGTAAGCCCAAATTCCTTATACATCTGCTTCATCACATCGTCTAAGCTACTCCGATTTCGCGTTAGCGCGCGAATCTCTAAATCTAAAGCCATCGCAACGAGACTCCCACCGTCATAAACAAGTTCTCGGTTGGCAAATTTGTTTTTGCCTGCCTCTCGGATAGAACGTTTCCCTTGTTCTGATAAATATGATTCCGACGAACGTTTAAGATTTATAAGAAAATCGTTTTCAGAAATAAGTCCAAGGCGAGTACAAACAACATTTGAATAATACGAAGTGAACCCCTCGGTAAACCAATATTCCTGTTTACCAGCCTCAGTGAACCAATTTTCCGACTTGGCAAAATAAATGGCTTTTCCATTCCACATATAGCAAACCACGCCTGCCACTAAATTAGCCCAAAAACTTCTATTCGTTTCGTCTAATTCGCCTCCGATCAGAGCGGTGATGCTACGTCCTGATGCACCACCGCTGCGATATCCTTCCGCACCATAAGGGTTAGCGACAAACAGCATCCTGTCTTTCGGGGTACCCCCAAATACTTCTGTATACGCTTTCAGGATTGCTTCAATAGTACGCTGTATTTTATCCATAGATGCTTTAAAGCGTCCACCAATGGCAAGCACTATCTCCGCATCTCCAGATTTTACTATTCGTTCACAATGTTCACCAAGCACAAGATACGCATTCATCAAGTCGTCCTGATCTTTACAAACAAAACGATGGTCTTCAGGTTCAATCCGCTCCCAAGCCGTTGAAACATGCCAATTATCAGGAACGTTAACCTGCAATTCAATATCTTTCACCTTACCCACGATAAATAGGGCATATCCAGTCCAAAAGATGCAATCTTCTTGGGTGTACGGTGCTTCATCCCTACCCGTAGGCCAATCCCGTTCATCATGGTTTAACAACGCTTTGTAGTACAACGTCACAGGTAAGTCATCCCGCGTTTCAACAACCCATTGTGTTTTGTCAATCTCTTCAACAGGTAACGTTTCTCCATTTACATCAGTAACTGTCAAGTCTCGAAGATAACGAGCATATCCATCATACAACCATTCAGTATCAAAGCGGCTCATGGATAACATCAGATGTTTTTTGCCGCTTTTAGCACCACTGCCAATTTTCGGTGTTAGGATACACTTGACTTCTGCTATGCGCGGTTCATCAGCATCTATTGTGACTTCATATCTTGCCGATGCAAGTTCCATCTGGTTTTCAAGATTCACGGGTTTACTGAAATTCCTAATGACGTGCCATTCCTCAAAAACTGCTTCGTCACGATAGCTATTTTGCCATCTGTATGTCCACTGCGTCCCGACTTGCACAGGGAGGTATTCTCCACCCTCAAGCGGAACTTCGTATTTAAACAATTCAGCTTCAGTTACGACACCGTTGGCGTGTTCATATCGCATCTTAACAAGTCCAACACCCTTAGCGAACCATAAATAACGGGTGCCGTTAACAAGTGCATTCCGCAGTTCAGCATTTGTGCCTTCTACATCAGCATTTGTAAAAACGGTTTTATGCTTCAAACATTTTTCAAATACCGCCGACACTTCTACCCTTTCATAACCTTCCAAAGTCGTTCTCGCTTTTGATTTCCAAGCACCTGCTTGTTTCCAACTTTTTCCGATATTCATAGGAAACCTAAAAAGGTTAATCTTACCGTGGCTGACATAATGTAACAACATATACATTGGTGATGGATCACCATCATCATGACCTCTTGTGCCAATACCGGTAGATGTGAAAACCTCATCGGTTCGGTTTAGACGGAAACCGCCTTCTGCTAAATGTTCGCCGCTTTCCGTTTCCGCAGTCGCTTGAATGCTAATATACCGAGGTTCGCCTCTCAATAAATTCGGCCTCAAATTTTCGCGAATAATTGACTCCTCCTTCTCCAGTCTCTTCCGTGCACGGTATAACCGACTCTTTACCGTGTTCAGCGATATGTCTAAACGCGCACTCACCTCTTCACAGGTCAAACCTTTGAAATAGTGTAGGACAATTACGGAACGTTCAGACTTTGGTAGTTTTTGGAGGAGGTCTTCCACGACTTCGCGCAACCTATCTGTTGATGCTTGTGTCTGCTCTTCTTCAAGATAGCGGACGTAGAACAGCCTTTCCAGTTCTGATTTTGGCATCGCATCTATAGATGGCATTGCAATTGGCTTTTTTCGTATCCACTCTACGCACCGACGTTTTGCTATTACGCGAAGCCACCCTAAAAAACGTTTGGGGTCTCGTAACGTTGGCAGGGAGTTAAAAGCATGGATAAAGGTGTCCTGCGTAACTTCTTGCGCTGCATGGAAGTCGCCGATTTCTTGCCATGCAAGGGAGTGAACCCACTTTTGATGCTTTTGCACAAGTGCAGTGAAAGCGTACTCATCTCCTGACAAGATGCGCTGAATCAGACCAACATCGTCATTTTTCATGCCAATCCTCCAAAATAAATTGCCTTATAGTCTATAGTCGTGTTTTAAGGGAGTAAAGGTTGCATAAAATGCAATTACAAGACAAAATTTTGGGAGATAAATAGTTTTAGACCTGCAAAAAGGCTAAAATTCACTTAAACTGGATACAAACTGCTGTATGCTGCAGAAATCAGCGAAACCAAGCAATTCCGAAATATTTAGTAATAAATGTGGACAAAATATCGTTATATCTGGTACAATACGTTAAATATAACGATTTGATTTCTTGATTGAGAAAGGAGGTGCAATTATGGGATTGGCTGAAGTAGACACTAACCATGCTGTATTGCGCGCGACCGATGTTCCACATCCTTACCTACATACCATATTTGAAGTCAGTGATAAATATCTAAGACGCGTTTTCAATGAACAACAGTTGAATGATTTTAAAACTGATTGCCTCCATAACATTCAAGGAGATAGAGATTCGACCATAGAACAGTTTATCAAAGCATACTACGATTTAGTGAAGAAAGAATATCAAAAACAATATGCTAATGCCGATCCATCTCTGAATCAAGATATTTTTTTTGAACCTCACAGACTGAAAATGTTGTGGGGTAACTGCCTGGACTTTTTGCGGCGCATGGACAGCGAAAGCGTTCAGTTGATGATCACTTCGCCACCATATTACAACGCAAGAGATTATTCCCAGTGGGAAACTCTGGATGACTATTTGGATGAAATGTCCAGTATTATCAAGGAATGCTATCGGGTCCTGGACAATCATCGCCCTTTCGTTTTCAATGTCGGAGATATATTTGACAACGACAACAGACATACCAAATCGACTTGGGGAAAACGCCGAATACCTTTGGGTGCATATTTCACTATGATATTTGAAGAACACGGTTTTCAATTTGTGGATGACTTCATCTGGGACAAAGGGGAAGTTCAGACTCAGCGACATAAGAATGGAAACAGACCTTACCCATTGTATCAATATCCCGTCAACTGTTATGAGCATATTTTTATTTTCTACAAGCATCGGTTGGATGAAACACTTTATCCCTGTCCAGTATGTGGATGTCTGAAAATCAATGGGAATGCATACTCTGGAGTAGGTATCAAATCTTGGGAATGCAAGAATTTAGACTGTTTCAAGCGATCAGCAGGCAATCGCGGCAAACGTTTTTCTGCCCGTACGCAGTTGATGACGGGTTTGCAACGATCCCATAACTTTGTTGATGAAGATTTGCTGCGGCAATGGCGTCGCGATATCGTCAAATTAGCACCAGTAATCAAGATAAACAGCAAGGGTCAAAACACGCTTGGACATACAGCCCCCTTCCCACGCGAAATTCCCGAATACGCAGTTCGGGTGTTCAGTGGTATAGAGGAATCTGTCCTCGATCCTTTTGCAGGTTCATTCACGACCACAATAGAATCATTGAGGTTAGGACGAAATAGTATTGGAATAGAACTGAATAGAACATTGTTTAGAGATGCCGTCCTGAATCGGATCCCAGGTGGTCTCTTTACTACGGAACCGAAAGAGGTGGAAAGTGAATGGATCTGATACCGATAAACGTGTAATCGGTCTTTATGGTGAGATGCGATTGGCAATGGAACTACATAAACGAGGATGGCAAGTTTATAGTGCATATATTGATGAGAAATACGATTTTGTCATTCTGAAAAGTTACTGTGAAAACTGCAAAACCTTCAAAGATGCATGGACTCGTGAAGAAACTTATATAGATAAGAAAGGCAATCAGAAGAAAAGTAAAACAGTAACTCAGCTATGCAATACATGTCACCAAGACAGTCTGAAGATGCTCGTTCGATTTATACAAGTAAAGACATCAGAGGGAATTCCTGGAAAGAAAACAAAATCAGGAGAAGAAATAAAAACGTATAGTTTCCATGCGAAAATCCGTTATCACCTGGCAGATTCCAGAATATTTTACCCATGGATACAAGTTTGGGACGAAGACAACGTCAACTACTACATTTTCAAAACGGAAGATGTTGCACTTTTTGATAATTTGCAGATAGCATCTTATCAAATAACCGACAATCAGAAAACGTCACTGAGAATGAACAAAGAGGGAAAAGTACTAAATGAGGGGAAGATATATGATTACAGTGCGTTTGAAAAATTTCACAATAATTTCGATTGTTTGGAAAAGATAATTCCTGGTGATGATTGGAAGTAACCACAATGAGCAAGGAGGTAACCCAATAAAAGCCAAGAAGAAGCCTCTATACGCTCTCTGGGCAACCCACCAAGCCCAAAACTACTTATTGCAAATTAAAACTTGACAATATGATTCTTTTTGTGCTTCAATAGAAAAAACTCTTGATCTCTATCACTTTTGCTTGACTAAATCTTGTATAGTCTGTACAATTAGATTAGAAAGGGTATGTTGACTTTCTAATCGTTTCGTACAGTAGTGAAAACCGAAAATTAAGGAATATTCTATGAAGTTGAATTACTCTGAAAGTTCATTAGTTATCATAGGTTCGTGGAATCCGAGTATTGTCAATCCACCTTGGATTGGAACTCACTTGATTGAAGCCACGGATTTTGATAATCAGAGTATAAAAATGGACCTTGTTGGAAACAACACTTTGTCTATTAGAGATGCCTCTATATCTGCGTCTTTTGATGGTATCAAAATTATTCTTATAGGCAATAGATTAGAATTTCGTTTAGAAATGGGCGACGATTTTAATCTACTTGAGAAATACGCCTTGAAAACCTTTAGACTCTTACCCAACACATTCGTCACGGGTTATGGAATAAACTTTCATTTTTATGATGAAAGAATTAATGAAACTATATTAAATACCATAGACACTAAAATATTCAGTGATCTCAACATGCAGTTAATCACTCAGCAATCTAATTTGGGATTTAATTTAGATGATATGGTGATGAATATATCTACAAATATAGATAAACAGAATAATGCCTCTGGTGTTGGATTTAATTTCCATTTTAACATAGATAGACTATCTATATTCGAGTCTCTATTATCACAGCATTCTATGTTTAACCTAAAAGAAAGAGCGATTAACGTTCTATCAGATGTCTATGGATTAAAAGTAGAGGTGTAAGGATATGACTTTAATTTCAGCGGACAATTCAATGTTCACAACAATTCATGGGGATTTCTTTAATTATTCTTCATCTACTGCAAATAAAGAATCTGGTGAAAGACGCGACATTAATCTTAACAAGGAGCAATCCAAGTTTGAGTTAGAAAGTTTATCGCATACAGGAATTAGACAGAATATCGCTTCTTCTATACCAGATATTGCCGGTATAGTTCCTAATCTACCTCTGTCTGAATACCATTATAACTACACACTTGAAAATTTTGTTGTTAGGTTTTTCGTTAGATTTCAGCAACCCAACGAAATTCTATTACAGGAAATGCTATCTGAAATTGATAGCCTTCTAAAAAATGAATATGACTGGGACGAGATTGGCTATAGAAAGCCCACGCCTGAAGATATAGACCATGCTAAATTCGTTCTGAGGGAATTCGTTTCTACTATTAGTTCTAAGGGGTATTCACTAAAAAAATCTTATATATCTCACTTTGAAGAAGGCGGCGCAAGTATAAAATGGAAGATCGGGGATAGAACTTTGTATCTTGAAATAGGGCAAAATGATTCAGTTGTTTCTAAGGTATGGAAAGAATTCGGCAAACCACGTGCAATAGAAAGACCCCTCCTCAAAAAAGATTACTTGCGATTATGGAAATGGATAATTAATGAAGAATAATTCCAAATATGTGGACGAAATCGAATTACTATATAGATATTTCCGATCTAATGAGGACAATCCTAACGAAAAGCATTATACTAAGGTAGAATCTGATAACATCTTAATTGACAGGGCAGCTTTTTCAAGCGGTAACCCTTCTGTAAACCGAGCGAAGTTAACTCGCTGTCCAAAAGACGTAAAAGACAAACCTTCAGATGGAGTTATGGGAATTTGGACGAAAGATGTTAAGGCTATACGCCTACCAGATCATCCTGACTATACTGTAAAGGTCAAAATCACTCCTGACGAAAATAACATAGCGCATGCTGAAATAGTTTTACTTCCAGAGCAAGATAGAATGTCCCGAAGCGTAAGCCGACTATTTAGAAAAATGCTTGCAGACATATCTGTTTGTATAATAGAGCCAAATCCATCATGAAACCTTCAAACTATCCTCAATAAACTTCGTAAAGATACATTCAAGGTTTCGGGTGTTATACATAACACCGTTTTGCCACATACAATGGCGTGTATCCAACGCTATAATGGTGGCGTTGTCTGTCCCAAGTCCGTTTAAGTAGAGACCAAAATCCCTTTGATGTAATGATACGGTTAATAATCCGCGACAGAACCGTCTGCTAAACGAGCGTTGGGCCAATTAAACCTTCTTCCCGAATTACTAACTTCAATCACCTTCGCCTCATCCACTTCAACGCCCAACCCCGGACCTTCAGGTAGCGAAACGTATCCTTCATCGTCCATCTCCCACGTTTTATGTGCAACACCAGCAGGTAGGACATTCTCATAGCCTTCGTGGATAAGGAAAAACGGCACAGAGGCAGATAGGTGAAAACTCGCTGTGAGACCGAGATAAGACATCGTGCAGTGCGGTGCTATCGGGACGTGATGTGCCTCTGCAAGTGCAGCAACTTTCTTGACTTGCGTGATACCGCCGCCATGTCCAACATCGGGTTGAAGGATGTCAATCACTTGTGCTTCAAGAATTTCACGCACTTCCCATATTGTGCGGTCGCGTTCACCTGTCGCTAACGGCACAGGCACAAATTCGCGGATCTTTCGCATCACTTCAATGTTGCCCGGCACCCATGCTTCTTCAAGGAAAAGCAAATCGTCGGATTTGAGGTGTCCCGCAAATTGTTTAACGACAGGTGGCGGCATGCAACTATGTGCATCGAACATCACCGCGCCATCAGTACCAACTTTCTCTCGTGTGTCGTGAACCCGCTGCACCATATTTGCAATTTCATCCGGCGTGCCAGCGAAAGTTTTAGAACCACCCGGTCCCGTTTTAATAGCCTTTGGGCTCGGATACTTCCATATTTTATCACGACAGGGTCCGCCGAGCAAGCGATAGACCGGTACGCCCCACAGTTTCCCAGCAATATCCCACAACGCCATATCAATAGCAGAGATCGTATGCACCATCAATCCGCCACCACGGATATTGCGATGTGCGCGGAATAGGCGCTGCCAGTGATGTTCAATACGTGTCGGGTTTTCTCCGATAATCATTGTGGACAGGGAACGTGCCAATTCACAGGTGACGTTTGTCTCCATATTGTTGATTTCGCCCCACCCTGTAACGTCCATGTTAGTTTCAATCTTGACATACGCTTTCTCACCCATCGGGTAAGCTTCAAGGTTTGTCACTCGAATTTGCGATCCTTTATCTTCATAGTCTGCCATTACAAAATCTCCCTTCTTTTTGTTGTGTTTTAGTTTTTCATAATTTCTGAAGTTTGTCAAACCTTTTCATAAGAATATCGGTGATGGTGGACATGCAGAACCATTCAATTTTTCAGTAATTTCTAACTTTTCTCAAAGGTCTCTTCCTGTAGGAGCGAGTTCCAGCTCGCGACCTTTCGGCTAAAACGGGTAATAAGCTGACAATTGAATGCCTCTGGTTAACGTGAAATTTGTTGACGAAAACAACAGAAATTGATACATTAACCTATATGACCGAATGCTCAACCAAATCAAGGAGACTAAATTATGGCAACGGATCAAACATATCGTATCGGAGTCATTGGCTGTGGTGGCATGGGTCGGTCCCATTCCAGATCATGGCAGAAACAAGAGAATGCTAAAGTCGTGGCAGCAATGGACATCTATGAAGAATCCGCAAAACGCGTCGCAGACGAATATGATGTCCCAGCTATCTACACCGATGTTGACGAGATGTTAGCAAAAGAGGATTTGGACATCGTTAGCATCACAACGTGGCAGGGACCGCGTGCTGAAGCCACAGTTGCTGCAGCGAAAGCTGGCGTGAAAGGAATTATCGGTGAAAAACCGATGTCCGCTTCGTTGGGTCAAGCAGATGATATGCTTGCCGCCTGTGAAGAGAACAATGTCAAACTTGTCATCGGACACCAAGGCAGATACAGCGCACAGAACACAGAAATTCGCAGACTCGTAGCTGCAGGTGCAATTGGGCAACCGACAACACTGCATCACCGCGCCAAAGCACACGCAGGTCTACTCAACACAGGCACACACGCGATTGATGGTTGGCGTTACCTGTTGTCCGATCCTGAGACGTTATGGGTTATCGGGCAAACATCGCGCACAACTGATCGATGGGAACGCCGCACAATTTGCGAAGACCTCTGTATGGGATTAATCTGCTTTGAAGGTGGCGCACGTGCTATCTACGAAGGTGACCTGCCCGATCCGGGTGTTTCCATGCCGAGAATCGCTGGCACAGAGGGGCAAATTCGTAATGGTGATAACGGTACAGTGCTGCTCCAAAACGGAGATGCGAAAGGTTGGCAAACAATTACGCCACCACCGGAACCCAAAAACCAATTCCAAGAATTAATTGAGTGGATAGAAGGCAAAATCCCGACCCACCGGGGCAGAGGGGAACAAGCCCGATACACCATCGAAATTATGATGGCGATTTATGAATCCTTACGCATTAAAGACGTTGTCAATATGCCGTTGGAAACCAAAGAATTGCCACTTGAGTTGATGGTTAATGACGGCACGCTTCCTGTCTTGGAAGAAGGTAAATACGACCTGCGTACCCCATTTGAAGGACAAACCCGGAAAAGGTAATTCGTCTTTTTCTTGTAGGAGGGGTTTTCAACCCCGATTGTTGAAGATTTTCAACCTTTTTTGTAGGAGGGGTTTTCAACCCCGATTGTTGTTTTCAACCCCGATTGTTGAAGGTTCACACGCTGAAATCCGATTATATTGTAATAGAGGAGAATTAGGATGTCAAAAGAGAGTAGACGCTCTTTTTTACAAATCGCCACCGCTTTCATTGGTGGATTAGTGAGTTTAGCTGCCGGTATCCCGTTAATCGGATTTGCTATTTCCCCTGCGTGGAAAAAAGGCGAATCGCAATGGGTTGACGTGGGAACGGTAGACCGCCTCAAAAACAGTCGCTTTAAGAAAGTCAATTATACGTTCACAGCGAAAGACGGTTGGGTGAAAGCCACAAAGAAACGTTCTGTTTACGTGACGGATGCTGGTAATGGGGAATGGAGTGTCTTTTCACGGACCTGCTCACATCTCGGTTGCCTTGTCCGATGGGATGAGAGTAAAGAATCGTTCCTATGCCCATGCCACGGTGCTATTTTTGATAAGACTGGAGCTGTTGTTGCCGGTCCGCCACCGGAACCGTTGCAGAAACTTGAAGTCAAAGTAGAAAATGGCCTTTTATATGTGAAGGAGGCGTAATGAAACAGTTTCTCAATGATCGCCTCCCATTAGATGGGGTGATGGCGCATCTGCGCAAACCGCTGCCGAAACATATCAATCTGCTTTTTTCGCTCGGCAGTTTAGCGATGTTTCTACTGCTACTTCAAGCAGCGACAGGGGCATTTTTAGCGCTATCCTATTCTCCTTCGCCAGACCACGCCCATAATGCAGTCAATTATATCACAAACGAGGTGCCGTTCGGTAACTTTGTGCGCGGTTTGCACCATTGGGGTGCCAGTGCGATGGTCATCATTGTCTTTCTGCATATACTCCGCGTTGTGCTTTACGGATCATACAAAGCACCGCGTGAACTCACATGGGTTGTTGGCGTTCTGCTGCTATTGGTTACGCTCGGTTTCGGATTTACAGGTTATTTGCTGCCATGGGACGAAAAAGCGTATTGGGCAACGGTTGTCGGAATTGAAATCTCAAGCACCGCGCCTGTATTGGGTGATGTGGTTGCAAAAGTTATGCGTGGTGGTGCCGAGGTTGGCGCGGTGACACTGTCTCGGTTTTACGCACTGCATACGATTTGGTTGCCGTGGTTGGCTTTCGGCCTGGTCGGTGTGCACCTTTTCCTCGTCCGATTCTACGGTTCCTCAGGTTTACCGAAGAACACACCAGAAGAAATGAAAACCGGCAAACCGTTCTATCCAGATCAGGTATTTGAAGATGTTGTTGGCATGCTAATTCTCTTTGTAATACTTGCTTGCGCTGCGCTGTTCGCTCCTGTTCCGCTTGAAGATGTCGCAGACCCAACAAATGCAGATTACGATCCTCGTCCTGAATGGTATTTCTTGTTCCTATTTCAACTGCTCAAATACTTCCAAGGTCCCTTTGAAATTCTTGGGACATTTGTTATCCCGACAGTCGGCATGTTGCTACTGTTATTCTTGCCTTTCTTAGACAGAAGTGAGCGCAAAGTTCTTTGGAAACGCCCAATTGCAATGACGGTCACAAGTGTCTGTGTTGTAGCGATTGTAGGATTAACAATCCTCGGTGCGACTGCGCCGAAACTTGAAACGCAGGAGGAAGCAGCACAACCAGCAGATGAAGTGCAGCAGGTCATCCCACCTGATACCGAAACAGAAAATGTTGACGAAGGGGAAGATGTGTTTGATTTCCAATTGACTGAGGAAGAAATTGAAGGGGCGAGAGAAGTGGGAGAAGAATCGGAATAGTTCGTAGGTTGGGTTGAGGCATGAAACCCATAGGCGTCAATTTAAGAAATAACGCGTTTGTAGTCGCGCAATTCATTGCGCCTCGGACATTCTCTTGTGGGAGGGTTTTGAAAGCCCGATTTTGGAACCCTCTACCTGTTATATCCGAATCAGCGCTAAATGCGCTTTTGGCATTTGTCTGGGTTGAAAACCCGCAGCATGCCAAACGCGCATGCTGCGTTGATTCGCTCCCACAAGAGGATATATTCTTAAACTGACGCCCGCTGAATGCCACAAAGGCATTCATAGCGTTGATTAGGTAGAGTAGAACGAAACCCAACTTTGCCATTCTATTGTTAAGTTTGACTGCTCATAATCGCAAATAAAAAATCGAAACATGGAAAAACAATTCACACTTTTTCCCATAGATACCGAGTTTGAAGTCCCAAAAGAGAGGACAGCATCTGACGGCGTAACGTTAGTCTCATTCCGGGAATTAGTGCCTGAAATTACCGATACTGGCTACTTAACACACGCCATCGTATCGTATCCTGCGAAATTTATCCCACAAGTTGTTAGATATGCAATCAACACCTACACACAGGAAGGGGATTGGATTGTTGATCCGTTTGCAGGTTCAGGAACAGTAGGCGTTGAGGCATATCTGTGCAAACGCAATGCTGTGCTACTGGATCTCAATCTACTTTTGAATCACATTATGCCGCTGAAGATATACCGCGAAAAAGAACAGTTGCATAAAGAGCATTTATGCAAATTGCTTGACAGCATGAGAGAAAGTAAAAACCACCGTTTTATACCCTCCTGGTCTAATGTCCAATACTGGTACGCACCTGAAATCTTGAAATTGCTATCGCACCACTGGGGTTATATCTACAGCATAGAACAAGATGTCTACGCTGCCATTATCAAAACGGCACTGTTGAAGGTGAGCAAACGTTTCTCTTATACTGAACATAGAACACCAAAATTAGCCAGATCCAAGCGAAAATTAGCTGCTATAGAAGGACTACTCCGCGAAAATTGGAAAGACCAGTTAATAGAGATAGTCTACGATCATTCCTTGAAAACGTTAAGAAGTCTCAACGACTTTGTGATGCAGACACAACATCATCAAAATCAGGTTGATTTTCAGGGAGGCGTTGATTCCTCCTATATTGATGTGCCGCGCGAATGTGACGCATTAATCACATCACCGCCCTATCTCCAAGCACAGGAATATATCCGCTCCACAAAAATGGAACTCTTTTGGTTAGGACATACTGATGAGGAAATAAAGGAATTATCACGTCTTGAAATCCCGTATCGGAAGGCAGATCGTGTCATTCATACGCCAACATTGGATAAAGTCAGAGACCAACTCTCCCGTCCAGACTTGCATAAACGACTTGACTCCTATTTTTGCCATACGATAAATGCGCTTGAAAATGCAATGTATCGATTAAAACCGAACGCTGCCGCCTGTATTTTCGTCGGTAATCCGCGTATTGATGGGATAACGGTTGAACTATGGAGAATCTTGGCAGAATACTTTTCGGAACGCGGATACTTATTTGAAAAAGTTTATGAAGATAGGATAAAGACACGGCAACTGTTCGGTGTGCGTAAGAATAAAAACCCTGATGGCATGAAGTCAGAATTTTTACTCATTTTGAGAAAAACGGCTGTTTAGCGTTTTTCTGTTCTAATAAATCCGTCTACCTGCTATTCGGCATATTCAATAAATACCTCAATCCTCCCACAATTGAAGGGTGTGTAAAGTTTTTGTCATTAACCGTTCTTTTTTCTTGTAGGAGGGGTTTTCAACACCGATTTCCAATATATCAAGCGCGCATTGTCATTGTTTTGACACCGAGTTTCTCAAAATCCGCGCAATCCGTGTAATCCGCATAATCCGTGATTCAGAAATTGTCAAAAACTCAACACCTCAATCCTCCCACTTTTTGATTGACACAATCCCCGTTATGTTGTAAAATAAAACAAAAACCGTAGTGGCGGCACCATCATGCCCGTCCGCAAGGAGATAAAATGAAACCATTAAAAACCTTCAGGCATACAGTAATATCTCTGCTTATGGTCCTCCTTTTCGTCCTACCACTGTCCGCTCAGGAACAAACCGAAGAAGAGGCAGCACCACCAGTTAAAAAATACGTTGAATTTACACTGAGCGGCACCTACACCGATATAAAAGAGATGAGTTTTTTCGGCACTTCTTCAACCAAAACACTACGCGGACTTTTCAACAAACTTGACGCACTCAAAAACGATGATGAAGTCGCTGGAGTTATCTTTAAAATCGGAAATATCGGCATAGGATGGGCAAGCCTTCAGGAAGTCCGAAATAAATTAAACGAATTTCAAGATGCAGAAAAAGAGATGATCGCCTATCTTGAAAGCGGTGGCAATGTCCAATATCTCCTTGCTACTGCAATGGACCGCATTGTGCTAATGCCAACTGGAAGTCTCAATCTAATCGGTTTACGCGCAGAAATTCTCTTCTACAAAGGGCTTCTGGAAAAACTGGACGTTGAGGCAGATATGCTCGCAATGGGACAATTCAAATCTGGTATTGAACCCCTCACACGCGACAGCATGTCCGATGCCTTCCGTGACTCAATGACTGGTTTGCTTGATGATTTATATACGCAAATGCTGGAAAAGATTGCCGATGGTAGAGATGGGATTACCTCAGAGATTGCAGCCGAGTTGATAGACCGTGGTCCTTTCACTGCAAAGGAAGCACAGGAAGCAAAGCTCGTTGACACGCTGCAATACTATGACCAACTTTTAAATGCAATCAATGAAACACCAAACACAGCAGTTGCTAAACAGGACGATAAAAAGAAGCGGAAAATGCCCAATATGAATAGTTTTATGGGAATGATGCAGTTGTTTAATATGTTGAATCCGCCGCAGCGTGCAAAGGCGCGTCCCGCAGATAATCAACTTGCCCTTATCTATGCAAGCGGTCCCATTTTACCCGATTTTGACTTGCCTTTTCCTACAACGTCTCTGATTACGCCGAAGACGTTAAAGAAAGCGTTTGCAAAAGCGCGCGCCGACAATGCTATTAAAGCGGTGGTGTTACGCGTGGATAGTCCGGGCGGTTCCGCAATCGCCTCCGACCTAATTTGGCGAGAGGTGATGCGCACACAACGCGAAAAACCTGTTATCGTATCTATGGCAAATTACGCCGCCTCTGGTGGTTATTATATTTCAATGGCTGCAGGAACAATCGTAGCGCAACCCGGAACGCTTACAGGTTCAATCGGGGTCTTCGGCGGCAAACTCAATCTGAAAGGCCTCTATAACAAGGTTGGGTTAAAAAAAGAGATTATAACGCATGGGCAAAATGCAACACTCTATTCAGATTACGGCAGCTTTACGGAGACTGAACGCGAACGCGTTGAAAAGATGATGAAGACTATCTATGAAGATTTTGTCACGAAAGCGGCATCTGGTAGGAAGACAACTTTTGACGAAATTGATGCGGTTGCACAAGGCAGAGTCTGGACAGGAAAGCAGGCAAAAGAACTCGGTCTCGTTGATGAACTCGGTGGACTTGATACTGCACTTTCCATCGCTAAGAAAGAAGTGGGACTGACTGATGAAGATAAAGTTGACATCATCGTGCTACCAGAACAGAAACCTTTTTTTGAACAAGTTTTAGAGAGCATGCTTGAAGAAGAGGTGGGAATATCAGCACCATTGCCTTTACAGTTAGCACAACAGCACCCTGCTATCCATAAGCTAAGCACACAATGGCATCGGATAGTAACATGGTTAACCCTATTTGAAAAAGAACGAGTGGTCACTGCCTTACCTTATGACATTTTAATTCGGTGATTTTATGAAAAAAAATGACTTCCAAGTTGATTTAACTGATGAACAGGTTGCCTTTTTTCAAGAGAACGGATATCTGAGCATTCCGCGGATTACAACAGATAAAGAGATTGAATGGCTCAAGGGCATTTACGATGAACTCTTCACTGAACGGACAGGTGAGGAACAGGGACGCTATTTTGATTTGGCGGGTCCCCGTGCGCATACTGGACAAGAGACGTTGCCGCAAGTATTAGGTCCAGAAGCACAATTTCCTGAACTCCGCGAATCTGTCTATTTCCAAAATGCACAACGACTCGCGGCAAAGCTGCTCAGTGTTGAAAAAGAAAAGGTTGGCGGTGGTGGACACATGATTTTGAAGCCTGCACACTACGGCAACGAAACACCGTGGCATCAGGACGAGGCATATTGGAATCCGGAAGTCTTGCCGCATAGTTTAAGCGTATGGCTTCCGCTTGACAAAGCAACGCTTGAAAGTGGATGTCTTCATTTTATTCCGAAGTCTCACAAAGGCGAAGTACGTTGGCATCGGCATATTAACGATGATCCGCTTGTGCATGGCTTGGTGACAGATGATGTTGATGTCTCGGAAGCAGTTGCATGTCCGATACCAGCAGGCGGTGCTACGTTCCATCACTGTCGGACTTTACACTATTCTGCGCCGAACAGCACTGCACAAGAACGTAGGGCATATATTCTTGTCTTCAGCGGTCCACCACAAAAATTGGATAACCCGGCAGAACGTCCGTGGATAAAAGAGGAGCAGGAGGCACTCGCAAAACTAAAATCGTTAGCAGCAGATAGGGAATAGCACAAACGAGCATTCTTGTAGGAGGGCTTTCTAAGCCCGATTTACAAGACGCAGCGTTCGTAGTCGCGCAATTCATTGCGTCTCTTACATTGTGTCAAAATACATTCTTGTAGGAGGGGTTTTCAACCCCGATTTCCTTCTTGTCCGAGCGAGTTCCAACTCGCGACCTTTAGACTAAACGGCTTAACAAACGAAAAATTGAATGCCGGTGATAAATTTTTACTTGACAAACACTATTTGCTTATGTAATAATTAATATTACAATAAATTTTTAAGTGATGAGATGCCCCAATTATGTCAACATTTCAAAATACCAACATTCAGAGGACTATTGAAAACATCACCGAAATGCCACAAAAAATAGGAATTCCGACAGAATATCAAAAGTTACCAAAAATAAAAAAAACTAAAATTAATAATTCTCCAAAAAACACCTATAAACCCAGTCAAATACTGGATTTAAAGCAATATTCAAAAAGTTACCACGGTATGAAAAAAGTTACCAAATGGTAACTTTTCCATGCAAATAATCCTGTGAAATTATACCATTTCTGATATTAACTCTTTTCTTCTTTTGTTAATAATCGTTCTGGTGAGAGGTGGTACAAATGAATTTCTCAAACCTGCTTGAAAAATGGGGAATGGCATCTTTGGAAATCACGCCTCTTTTTCTGCAAATGGAGTGGACTCCAAAGGATGCGGATAAAAATGCCGCTTGGGCACTCTATATTGAATTGCTTACACGGATTACGACACAGCCATTGCCCATTGAACACGGTGATGAAAAAACAGCTTTGGATAGTGTGTATTCACTGTTCGAAACGACAAGAGAAGTTATCAGAGAACATGGACCGGAGTGTATTAACTTTACAAAAATCGCAATTGTTGTTCTTAACCAAGTGATCCGTCCTTTTACCGCAAAGTGGCACCGAAAAAGTATAGCAGGAGACTTTGAGGACGAAACAGAACGCACCGTTTTTCGAGACGAATTGGCTGCACTACAGCAGGAATTACGTAAATATTCTCAAATGTTGGCGGATATTGTTGATGTTGAAGACTTAACTGATCTTGAGGATACAGAGGACACTGCGTAAATGTAGTCGTTCAAACAATTTTAGTCTTTACTCAAAAACGGTTTTGGGATTCTCCGTTTACCGCGCACCGTCCATGGCAAAAAGAGGAGCAGGAGGCACTCACAAACTTAAGTCGTTGGCGGCAGATAGGGAATAGCAATTACATATTATAAAGTAGCAGGCACACTGAATTAATCAACAATGCGTGATGTACAACCACGAGAGATACAATATTACCGAACTTCAGATGGGCAAAGACCTTTTATAGAATGGTTGGAATCAATCCGAAATACGAACACACAAGCTCGAATCCAGGCTCGACTTGAACGGCTTGAAGATGGTAATTTTGGCGACTGTCAATCTGTTGGTGATGGTGTATTTGAGTTACGGATCCATTTTGGAGCAGGTTATCGAATCTATTTTGGACAAGTAGGGAACACAATCGTTCTTTTATTATGTGGTGGAGACAAATCATCACAAACGCGTGATATTGAACGGGCAAAAATATATTGGCAAGAATATAAGGAGACACATCAGTGAGAAAAATGGGAATGTGGCGCGAGTACCTTATTGAAAAACTTGCTGACAGAGAAAGCGCAATTAACTATCTCCAAGCTATCCTTGAAGACTATCGAATTTTTGAGGATTCGACAGTCGTTCTAAGATCTCTCCATACCGTTGTTGAAGCGCAGGGTGGTGTTTCGGAACTGGCAAAGCAGACAGATATGGACCCACAAGTGCTTTCGAAAGTCCTATCTAATGAAGGGACACCTTTGATTGATGTTCTTACAGTTGTCCTTAAAGCACTGGGCTATCAACTTTCGATCCAACCGATAGACCCTGAAAACCTAAACTTTGAAGCGTACACCGATGTGTTAGAGACACAGATAGCAGAAAATTAGTTACATGCAAAAGGAACATGAGAAAAACCCGCGCACCGTCCGTGGATAAAAGAGGAGCAGGAGGCACTCGCAAAACTCAAATCGTTAGCAGCAGACAGGGAATAGCACAAATGAGCATTCTTGTAGGAGGGCTTTCTAAGCCCGATTTACAAGACACAGCGTTCGTAGTCGCCCAATTCATTGCGCCTCTTACATTGTGTGAAAATACCTTTTTGTGGGAGGGATTTTCAATCCCTCCAAATACCATACGCGCATTTGGCGTTGATTTGGTAGGGACGATATGTTATAGAAGTCCGGCAATAATGCCATCTTTAGTCCCGTAGAGACGATATGTTTATATAACAATACCTAATATCTGTGAAAATAACAAAAACACTTAGTTAGCTGGCACAAGTCGTTATTAAAAGTAGTAGGCACACTCCGTGGGTTTCCGTCCACCAAAGAGGCGCAATGAATTGCGCGACTACAAACATGTTCTGTTAATGAAAAGCCATCATTCAGAAATGGTATTAAACGGTTATTGAACAATGAATATTTTCTGTACAGGCATCAGTGGTTCAGGACGCAAAGAGTTAATAGCAGATTTTGAAGCACGCTGCGTCCAAAGAGAACTGAACATCGGCTTTTTCAATCTCTTTGATGTTGTTTCACAGCAATATGTTTGTCAATCAGTTCAAGCACGGCGGGTACCAATTCTGTAGGAATCGCCATCAACGTGCTGGACTCATCCTGAAATGCAGCCTCATCTTCAGCAACAGCTTCATCCTCTGTTTGTTGTTCGTAATGTGCAATGACACTTTGTACGCGCGCTTCATCCCACCCAGGCGGAAATTTATTCTGCGTTATCCTCTGTTTCTCCATCGTCGGTATACCATTTTCTGGATTGTGATAAAAACGAATGTTCTTTATACTTCTGTCTCTCTAAAATTATAACGGACATCAAGTCCAAATCGCAAATCGTTTTGATATACAAATTCCTCAGATCCATTCAATTTTCCAATAATTTCTTTCTTACCCTAAAACCTCTTCCTGTAGGAGCGAGCTCCAGCTCGCGACCTTTAGACTAAGACGGGTAATAAACCGACAATTGAATGCCTCTGACAAATTCCTTGAATTCACACAACACTCGTGGTATACTCCATAGTATATAAGCAGAGTTTCAGAATAAGTGAAGGTTACGAAACAATGAATATTTTCTGCACAGGCATCAGTTGTTCAGGACGCAAAGAGTTAATCAAAGATTTTGAAGCACTCTGCGTGCAAAGAGAACTGAACATCGGCTTTTTCAACGTTGGCGATTACATGCACCGAGTTGCTGCGGAATCACGCGTCCATTTCACAGAAAAGGTGCTCGATTCAGATCCGGCTGTTTTATCGTTAGCGCGACGCACTGCTTTCTACGAAATCGCAAGGGATGCCAAATTTTACGAACACGCCATCATAGGGCTACACGCCTGCTTCCGATGGCGTGGCAGTCTGCTTGAAGGATTCTCCTTTAAAGATATTGATATTATTCCGCCCGATATGTTCATCAACGTAGTTGACAATATCACAGACATCTACGCTCGGATGGAAAAAAGCACGCAATGGGCGGGTATCAAAAAAGCAGCACTCAATGTCTGGTTGGACGAGGAAGAATTTCTTACAAGACAGATTGCGCATCTCACAGAAAAACCGCACTACACTGTTGCACGGCAACACGAACTCGCGAATTTCTATGAACTCCTTTTTTCAGACAAACCGAAATTCTATCTCAGCTACCCGATTACACTGCTAAGGGATACCCCAGAGGAGATTGAGAAAATTCGCAAACTCGGTGAAAAACTGCGCCACGCTTTTATTGTCTTTGATCCGCTGACAATTAAGGATATGGCACTTGTCACCTTCTCAAAAGCGGAGGCTGATGACGAAATGTTGAATGTGCCTGAAACGATGAGCGAATTGGACGATGACGTTATTGAGCAGATTAAAACGCGAACTATTTCACGGGATTACCAGTTTGTCCACCAAAGCGATTTCGTTGTTGTGCTTTATCCTACAGACAAATTGTCGCCCGGTGTTCTCAGTGAGATGAACTATGCTACCCGTCATAATAAGCCGGTATACGCCGTTTACAACGAAACGCGGAGCATCTTCTTTGAAAACTTATGTGATAAGATTTTTGACACCTTTGAGGAGTTAGACGATTTTTTGAAGGAAACGTACCAGAATAGATGAAGTAAGACTGTAGGTTGGGTAGAGCGTAAGCAAAACCCATAACTGTCAACTTAAGGATATGTTTTCTTGTGGGAGGGCTTTCTAAGCCCGATTTTCTTGTAGGAGCGACTCTTGTAGTTACCACATATCAACACGTGTCTACATATTTTTATATTTCACCTTGAGTTGTTAGTTGTCAATGAAAAACTGAATACCATCCTGACTATGAACATTGTCATCCTTTCCCGTGGACCCGAAAACCACTCAACCAGCAGCCTCGTTGAAGCCGCTGAAAATGCTGGACACACCGCCCAAGTCCGAGATCCATTCGGTTTTTATCTTCAAATCGGTGGCACTGGAAATCGTATCACCTATGATGGAGTTCCCGCAGAAGATTTTGATGTCGTTATCCCACGACTCAGCGGTGCCACAGCAAGATACGGCGGAGAGGTTCTGTCTCATTTTGAATGGCTCGGCATTTCTGTGGTGAATTCCGCACATGCTATCGCGGACGCACGGCATAAATTTCGTTCCCTACGTATCCTCGCACAGCACGGATTACCTGTCCCGCCGAGCCTCACGGTCGGTTCCGCCACGTTTTTAGAAGATGCCACACCTGAAATAGGGGATTATCCGTTCATTATAAAACCTTTTTACGGCACCCACGGAATTGGTGTGATGTTGTTGGATACGCCAACTTCCCTAAACTCAGCTGTAGAGACGATGTGTGACCTTCATCGGGATTATGTCATTCAATCCTTTATTGCAGAAGCGGCTGGTGTTGACATCCGAGTTCTGGTTGTCGGAGGCAAAGTAATAGCGGCGATGAAAAGATGTGCAGTCCCCGGTGAATTCCGAGCGAACATTCACCAAGGCGCAAACGGCGAAGCGATAACGCTCACAAACGAATACAGTCGTATCGCTACTGATGCAGCAGCCGCATTAAAATTAGGGATCGCTGGTGTAGATATACTTGAAACAAAAAATGGTCCTGTTACCTTAGAAGTCAACCCGTCACCTGGCTTTGAAGAATTAGAGTCGGTAACTAAAATTGATATTGCAAAGACAATGATTGAATATGCTGTGCAATTGGCAGAAAATCACAAACGAGATACGACCTAAAAGGAATACGTAACTAATTGGCTTCTCATCAACGAAAAATTTTGATGTTCAATCATGAATTCCCTCCTATCGGTGGTGGTGGTGGTTGGGTGAATTATTTCTTAGGGAAACATTTCGCTGCAGCGGGACACGATGTGCATCTGATTACCTCACAATTTCGTGATTGTGCAAAAATGGAAGAAATAGAAGGTTTTCACGTGCATCGGGTGAACGCACTACGGAAAAATCCGAATGTATGTGCAGTTCACGAGATGCTAACTTATGCAGTGAGTTCCAGTATTTATGGGTTGAAATTTGCAAAGCAGTTCAAACCGGATATTGTTCAAGTCTTTTTCGGTATTCCTGCGGGAGGCGGCGCATATCTTCTGCAAAAATTCAATAATGTACCGTATGTTGTGTTTTTAGGTGGACGAGATGTGCCGCGTCCCAATCCCGATCCGCCTTATTATCGTTGGCTATACTTGCTGCTAAAACCAATGATTCGAGCGATTTGGGACAACGCTGCTGCGGTCGTAGCCTGCAGTGACGGTCTACGAGACCTCGCGCATATAACAGATACAAACTTAAAAATGGATGTCATTCCTGATGGCTTAGATTTAGCAAGTTTTGAATCAACACAACGGAAGACGAATCCGAAAACACTGCGCTGTCTTGCCATTGGCAGACTTATTCCGCGTAAGGGGTTCCAATTTCTCATTCGCGCGCTTCCACAGATTCTTGATAAAGTTCCGCAAAATTTTGAGATAGAGATTGTTGGTGATGGGCCCTACCGCGAAGAACTGATAGGATTAGCAAGAAACCTCAATGTAGATTCATATATCCGTTTTGTTGGCACGGTGCCATATTCAGAATTACCGCAAAAGTACCGTGAAGCAGACATCTTTATTTTACCCTCATTAGCTGAAGGCATGCCGCTCGTCGTTTTGGAGGCAATGGGAACAGGTCTGCCGATTATCGCGAGCCGTGTTCAAGGTATTGATGAACTTGTCGTGGAAGACGTTAACGGTGTATTGTTTGATCCCGGCGATGTTGATGAACTCGCAATTAGTCTTGCCAAACTCATTAACGCAGGTGAAACGCGAGTTGAGATGGGAAAAGCAAGCAGAGAAAAGGTTAAACCCTACGATTGGAAAAACATCGCTGACACATATCTTGCCCTTTATGACGACATTCTAACAAAATATTAATTGTAGGAGCGATCTCCGAATCGCGACCCTCTTGTAGGAGCGATCCTAAGAAAGGAGAACAAACAGACACATGCTTCCAATAAAAATACTTGCTATCGGTGCGGGCGGTTTACAGCGCGCCTTAACACACCAATTTGTTCATATCCTCAATCAACGAGAACTTTACAATGGCGGAATCTTTGTTGGGCAACCGAGAGGGACTGAAAAAGCCGATGCCTTTAACACACAAGAAGGCGTATATCATGTCGTCACATTTGATCTTGCCGGTATTCATGACATCCAACAGATTTCAAGTGTAGTTGGTGCGACAACGCTTTCAACTGAAGTAGGACGAGAACAGTTCTATGCACAAACCGAAAATCCGTTAGACCTTATTTTAATAGGCGTAACCGAAGCAGGAATCGCTAAAGGCGAACTCGCTATGGATGTGTTAGATGAGACGCTTTATCGCTATTTTAGTCATCACGGCGCAGATGCGGACATCTGTGTTATCAATACCGATAACCTCCGAAACAATGGCGATGTTATCCAAGATATTCTTCTCAACGAATATCCGAAACGCATCGATGATTATACAGAATGGTTGACGACAAAAGTCGGTTTCCTCAACGAGATGGGAGACAGACTTGTACCGCATGTGGACGCTGTCCCCGATGAGATTAAGGAAGCAGCACAAGCACAGATTGAAGGTTCTGATAAATTGATTACCTACGCAGAACAAATGCCCGCGACACCGCTGATTCTTGAAGACTTGGGCGATAGGTTACGCGTTCCCTTCGGTGAACTTGATGACTATAGCGTTGTTGTTAGTCGGGATAGCATTGAACCGTATCACGATTGGAAATTGCTGCTCGTGAATTCCGTGCATGTGCCGGGAATTACACACAAAGGCACACTCTCTGGGATTGACTTTGTTAATGAGGCAGCATCACATTCTGTATTCGCACTGCATCTGGAACGGTTGATGCGCGGATACGCAGAAATTGTTGAGGCAGATATTCCGATAGATGGGAAAAGCGCGCATGCGTATACACTGGAATTCATTGACCGTATCCGCCGTGTTAAAGATGATAACGCACGGATTAACATCATTGAAACGGTAAAACTCCGTGAACGCGCAGCGGATATTGTTCGATCACCGAACTATCATAATAGCACAGAACTTTTCAAATCCGATTTCGCTTACTCCTTCGCAACTGTGCTCCGATTTTTGACACCACACACAATATCAGGTGACGACTACCGAGGCATCACCGATACAGGCGCAGAATACGAAATCCGAGACCCCGACCGCACTATACAGGATGTGTTGAAAGGATCATTTGGCACAAGCGAAACAGATGTGGAAAGCCGAATAGAAACCATTTTCTCAAACGCAACCCTATGGGCACCGCAAAACGCAACACCTGAAAATGCATTAAGTCAAAATCAAGACTTTAGTAGGCGTGTTGCACACTATTATCATCAATTGGTCAATGGGAAAACATGTCTTGAGGTTTTAGAAAGCATCAATTTGCAGAACGCGTAAAAGAAAAGGCGCGCTTACAAAGCACGCCTAAAAGATTGGTGCATATAAGGATAGTACTATTTCGTAGGTTGGGTTTCGCACGCTCTACCCATAGGCGTCAATTTAAGAAATAGTAAACTTGTTTTTCATAAAAAAGCATTGTTAAGTGA
>JAGWBU010000068.1:0-23845 GCA_021295735.1 Candidatus Poribacteria bacterium
AATTGACAGTTATGGAGCGGTTAGGAAACCGCACCTACCGTCCGGAAAATGCGATAAATCCCGTTAATTTGGTATAAAAACACCGTACCAACCAATAGAAATAGAGTAACACTATTTTTCCAAGTCATTTTGCCCCTTAAAAAATTGAAGATTAAGAAATTAAGTTTGCCTTATTAACGAGATTTATTCCATTAAGTTTAGGCTGGTTGCAGTCAGGGTTATTTAGTTTTAGGGTTTTGGCACATTTTCGTCAAAAAGTCGCGAGCTGGATCTCGCTCCTACAAGAAGAGGCTTCTGAGATAAGTCAGAAACTACTGGAAAATTGAATGGCTCTGGGGTATAATTACAAAAGCATTTGTAAAACGTATTGCGCATTGTGATGCTGGAGAGAAAGATGTTCAATCGCCAAGAGGCAACAGATAACCCGCACCTAAAACTGACCTTAATTGAGAAAATTAGGCGAAAATACGATTTAACGCCATCCATCACACTAATCCTCGGACTGACAACACTATTTTTTGTCATATTCCTTATATACCCCCTCCTTTATGTTTTTAAAGAAGCATTCTGGGTTGAAAATAAATTGACCCTGAAATATTTTGAACTCATGGTAACCGATCCAAACAAAAGAGAACTGGTTATCAACAGTTTCAAGATCGGCGTAATGGTTACGCTGATGACGAGTATTATTAGCCTTCCGTTGTCATACTTTCTCACCCGTTATCGGTATCCAGGTCGGAATCTGTTGCGTTCCATCATTCTAATTCCGATGATAATGCCGCCTTTCGTTGGTGCCATCGGCATGCAAAAGTTTTTCGGACAATATGGCAGCATAAACATGTTTCTTGCCAAACTTAATCTGATGGATTTTACCGAAGCTGAACCCATTGACTGGTTTGGTGGCGGGTTCTGGGGTGTAGTGTTGTTGTCAACTTTGCATCTTTACCCGATAATGTATCTAAACATTGTTGCTGCACTGGCAAATGTTGATCCGAGTTTAGAGGAAGCAGCAGAGAATCTTGGGGCATCACGGTTCCAAATATTTCGGCGAATAACACTGCCTCTAATGATGCCCGGTTATTTTGCTGGCGCGATTCTCGTCTTTATCTGGGCATTCACAGACCTCGGCACGCCGCTAATTTTTGACTATAACAAAGTGATTGCAGTAGAAATCTTCCGACTTGTGGTTGCTGCAAACTTGAATCCGATGGGTTATGCGCTTGTAGTCCTTGTTATTGTGTTGACAGCACTCGCTTTTTACGCCTCTAAACGATGGACAGGAAGCAAACATTATGAAATGCTCGGACGGGGACACGTAACCTCACGGGAGGTAGATGCAAAGTGGGGGATGCGATGCATCATTTACACATTTATCGGCGGATTGACGTTTACTGCATTACTACCACATATCAGCGTCATTTTGGTATCCTTAACACCGGATGCAAGCCAATGGAACTTAACTGTGCTGCCGAAATCGTTGACCTTTTCACACTATATTGAGACGTTTACACATTCCGACACACTACCGAGCATTCTCAACAGTCTGAAATACAGTATCTTCAGCACGTTAATTGCACTTATTGTCGGTGTAGCAATCGCATATCTCCTCACACGTAAACGCATTCCGTTCCAAAATTTGTTAGATGCGGTTGCAATGTTACCCTTAGCACTACCTGGTGTCGCGATTGCCTTCGGATATATGGGCAGTTTCTCAGACACTTCTTTTCTGCTACGGAATCTTCCAGAGGGTCTTATTGCTGTTATTGATCCGAGAAAAAATCCAACGTTTCTCTTAATTGTTGGTTATGCTGTGCGGCGGTTGCCGTATATGTTACGTTCAATATATGCGGGTTTCCAGCAAACCAGCATAAGCTACGAAGAAGCATCACAGAACATGGGCGCAACGCCAGTTAGAACCCTTTATAAAATCACGTTACCATTGGTATTTGCGAATATCCTTGCCGGTGCTATTCTGGTTTTCTCCTTTTCTATGCTTGAGGTAAGTGAAAGCCTGATTTTAGCAACGCAAAATCAGTACTATCCCATTACAAAAGCAATTTGGTCGCTCTCCCAACGCGTTGGACAAGGCCCGTACATCGCAAGCGCACTTGGCGTTGTCGGGATGTTAATATTAATTGCTTGTTTGCTTGGGGCAGGTCGTGTTCTTGGTGGAAAGTTAGGCGAAATATTCAGGATTTAGAGATGTCGCGAGCTGGATCTCGCTCCTACAAGATTCCGTGTGGAATGTCTTGAAAATTATCACAAAGCATGGTATATTTTAAACACCCGCTAACAGATATTTTGAGGTAGAAACATAAGGATTCCATCTATGAATCGTCATGCATAAGTTAGCTAAAAGCCCTTTGCGGTATCCGGGTGGTAAATCCAGAGCATTGAAACAGATTTTTCCACTAATTCCGCCGAACATTTCGGCGTTTCGCGAGCCATTTGTCGGTGGCGGTTCCGTTTATTTTGCAGTCCGAAGCATTTTTCAAAACCATATTAAATCCTACTGGATTAATGACCTCAATTACGATCTCTACTGTTTTTGGAAGCAGACGCGAGACAATGTCGCTGAATTAGTCGAGACACTAACAAACATAAAAGCGGACTATAGCAATGGCAGAACCCTATTTGCAAAATTAACGGAAGATAAGGATTTATTGAACCAAGACAGAGATATGCTACCTGAATTTGAACGTGCTGTGCGGTTCTTTGTTCTAAACCGAATTACCTTCTCTGGTATTGTCGATTCAGGCGGATATTCACAAGCAGCTTATGAAAAACGATTTACTGATTCATCTATTGCGCGAGCTAAGATGATTTCGCAATATCTTTCGGGAGTCAAAATCACATGTGGAGATTACACTGATTCGCTCTTCCAAGATGGTCAAGATGTCTTTATTTTTCTTGATCCTCCCTATTGGAAGGCGACTGAATCAAAACTGTATGGCACAAGAGGCACGTTGCATACTTCATTTGACCATGCCCAATTCGCAGAAAATATGAAAAAATGTTCTCACAAGTGGTTGATAACCTATGATGATTCGCCTGTTATTCGGGAACTTTTTGATTTTGCAGAAATTCAAGAATGGACTTTACAATATGGAATGAACAATTATAAAAAAGATTTCGCAGCAAAAGGGAATGAGTTGTTTATCAAAAATTACTGATATAAGAGTAAGGAATTAGGTGTGAACACGGAAATCTTAAACTATTTTCTACCACCACGTATTGAATTTGGGGAAGGTGCCATCGCAAACTTGGCTGAACATGTTGCGGCTTTTGGTGGCAAAAAACCGCTTATCGTTAGCGATGCGGGTATCCGCAAAGTGGAAATATTAGATCAAGCGGTCGCGCCGTTAGACGATGCAGATTTACCTTATGCGACTTATGAGGATATTGAACCGAATCCCACAGATATAAGCATCGGGCAAGGTGTAGAAACCTATCGAAAAGAAAAATGTGATGTTGTTGTTGCCGTTGGTGGTGGGAGTGTGATGGATGCTGCAAAGGCTATCCGTCTCTTAACAACCCACGAGCCGCCATTGGAACCGTACTATGTTGACTCGGATGGGGCAGATAGGATTCGCGGAGATATGCCACCTTTGATATGTGTGCCAACGACAGCGGGGACCGGTAGTGAAGTATCTCAAGGAGCAATCATTACCGACACCTCATTACAGACGACTGATCGTTGGCGAAAGCGCGCTATTGTCACCCGCTATAATATGTCAAATCTTGCGCTGCTTGATCCTGTGTTGACCGTGGGAATGCCACAAGCATTAACTGCAGCAACTGGCATGGATGCAATCACACATGGGATTGAGGCGTATGCAGCGACAAAATATCACCCAATTTCTGAAGGCGTAGCGTTGCAAGCATTGCAAATATTAGGAGCAAATATCCGAACAGCATATCACCATGGAGAAAACATTGAGGCGAGAGGAAAAATGTTGTTAGGTTCATGTATGGCAGCATTTGCGTTTCAGAAAGGTCTCGGTGCGGTTCATTCCATTGCACACCAATTGTCAACAGACGCACCTATCCCGCACGGTGTCGCTAATGCAATACTCCTACCTCCTGTGATGGAATTTAACCTGCCCCATGTGATTGACAAGTATGCTGATGTTGCTGATGCTTTAGGCGTTAATGTAGCAGGTATATCTAAAGGTGAGGCAGCGTGCGCCGCAATTGATGAAATTCGTGAATTAAACAAAGAGTTTAATATGCCCGAAGGACTCGGGGAAGCTGGATTAGACAGAGAAATGATTCCGAAACTTGCAGCCGATTCAATGCTTGACCACTGTCATAAACTCAATCCGAGACAGTGTTCAGAACAAGATATGCTTTATTTGCTCAAGGAGGCTTTCTAACTGTTTGAATGCAACGGGAAAGACAAACTATGGTGGATTATTGTAATAATTGGACACTTTACTTGTAGGAGCGATCTCCGAATCGCGACGAAACGGCTTGATAGTCGGGAATCGGAGTTCCCCCCGCCAAATACCATACGCGCATTTGGCGTTGATTCACAGTTCAAGAATGTCCAATTAATTCTAAAATCTACCATAATTACGCTACGGAGACAGGTTAATAGGCACAATCCATCCCTTTGTGTCGGCAGGTTTGTAGGTATTATCCCGTAGATAATCCGAAGTGTGCCATAAGCAGAGGCTTTTTCCGTCCGGCATCCAGACGATAGAGGCGAGTTTCATTGATGTACGGGCAATCGGATATTTCTTGCCACTATCTAAGTCATATATCCAAATCTTCCAACGGAGTCCAACACAATCTTCACGTTCTAAATATGCTAACCGTTTCCCAGTTGGCGACCATGCAGGTGCAGTGTGCTTGATAATTTGGTGTTTCGCTGATTCGTCAGTAATTCCTGCAATGTGAAGCCGTTTATCAAAAAAAGGGTCGGCACGATTGCTTCCGGAAAGCACGTAAGCGATTTGTGTGCTGTCGGGCGACCACCGCAACTGCCGGACACGTTGATGTTGCGTTGGAATCTGTTTCAAACGTTCCCCTTCTACATTTTGGATACGTATCGCTGCGTACGGCACTGTTCCGTTGCCGACTTTTTGATCTTGTGTCACCTCAAAAGCGAGTGTATCTCCATCTGGCGACCAAGAAGGCGCGTGCCAATAGGTGTACTCTTGCCGAGTTCGTTTAAATAAAACTCGCGCAACGCTCCTACTGCCGCTACCGTCACTGTTAATCCGATAAATATAGTCATAACCCTTTTCGCGCCGTCTAAACGCCAATTGATTAGCAGTAGGTGACCAAGTTGGTGCTGCACCTTTTACCAGTTTTTTGATATGTCCAAATTTCCAATCGGCAGTCAAAATAAATCGATCACCATCTATTTCGGCTTCAAATGCCAATAGACGACTATCCAATGACCAAGAAACATGTGGATTGTAAAACTGACCGGTATGGAGTTTTCGCGATCGTTTCCCCTCTTTGTCCATAATCCAGAGTTCACTCGCCTTCCAATAACTTCCACTCAGATCGGTTCTTTTCAGCATGGCAACGCGTTCACCATCTGGACTCCAATAAGGGTATTCTGCACCTTTGATCAGATGTATTATCCGAGGCTTTCCACAAAAGTTGGTGTTCAACAGCATCCCATCTGTTTCTTCAAATTGCCCAAAAGCAAATCTATCTATCCATACTTGTTCCTTATTCGGTAGTTCAACCTGATACCAATTCTGTGCGGTTTGAAGAATCGGCAAGTACGTGCCATCATTGAGTCGGTATAAAGGTGAAGTTCCATTTTTCTCTGCATAAACAGGCGCATTATCACGCGTAACAAAACCATGCTCACGTGTATCATCTGCAATCGGTGTACTTTCGGTGGCATTGGCAAACGCATAGATTGCACCGTCAGTAGATGCTGCATAGAGGACACCATCTGAAATCGCAGGTGCTGCATTCACAGGACCGCCAACCTGATGAGACCAAACTTCTGTTTTAGACGTTGTATGAATCGCATGAATTTTTCCATTGAGCGCACCGATATATACGAAACCGTTTGCAGTGATCGGAAAACTCTCACTTCCTTCTGTATATTTACGCCATAAATTCGTGTTATACTGTGGAATAACGGGACGAAACTCTGCATTCGCACATCCATATTCTATTCCGTTGATTGTAACCATGCGTTGACGTTCCGACTTAAGTTTACCGGTGATGGCATCCAGTAGGTAAATTCGTGTTGGAAATGCGCCAGTATAGACTGTGCCATCAAAAACAACTGGCGGTGAGTCCATCCAACCTCTGGCTTTGAATTCCCAAAGGACGTCTCCCGTTTCTGCATTAAGCGCGTAGAATAGGTTATCACGTGTGCTGAAATAGACGCGTCCTCCCCAAACAACAGCTGAAAAACGGATTGCACTGCCAGCATTGAAAACCCATTTTATTCCCCATTCTTTAGCATCTAAAGCATAAAGTTTGCCATCTGTAGAACCGATATAAAGTATCTCGTTAGCTACCACCGGAGATGCGCTTATAGGACCGCCAGTCTTAAATTGCCACAACAACTGTAGTGGAGGCTTAAGTTTCTTGTCCGGGCTTTTGCCTGATAACTGCAAGTCGTGCATAAACATGTGCCAATCTTCAGCACGAAGAGGGGTAATAGGCGGCGTAATGACTTCAGGAGAATCGGTCTTTGGGGCAGGTGAATTCTGAGGTTTATCTGGCGAATTACAAGACAAAAGGAAAAACAGAGGGACGAAAAAAAATAAAAATGCTATGAAAATTATGAATTTTGCGTTTTGAAGCATGATTAGCAAAGTAAGCGTAACATGTAGAATATATGAAGTAACGAAAATCCGTTACCACTAATATAACATGTGGACACATATATGTCAACTTTTCTTGAAATTGTGTCAATTTTGTGATAAAATTCCTTTTTTACAAACATAACCCGATGTCAAGCACAAACGGTGAAAGAAATGAATAAATTATTGGCAGAGGTAGACCCACAAATTGTTGAAATTACCACCAAAGACTTGGCACGCCAGCAAAATTCTCTTATGCTGATTCCATCGGAGAACTATGCCAGCCGAGCTGTTATGGAAATTCAGGGGAGTATCTTAGCAAATAAATACGCAGAAGGGTATCCTGGTGAACGTTACTATAATGGTTGTGAGTTTATGGATGACGTGGAATCGCTTGCAATTGAACGCGCTAAAGCACTCTTCGGTGCTGAGCACGTCAACGTCCAACCACATGCTGGCACACAGGCGAATATGGCAGCCTATCATGCACTGCTTGACCCTGGCGACACTATCTTAGCAATGTCTCTCAGTCACGGTGGGCATCTAAGTCATGGCGATAAAGTGAACTTTTCTGGTCGTTATTACAATGTGGTTGCTTACGGCGTAGATGCTGAAACTGAGTTAATTGATATGGAAACGGTTGCGAGTCTTGCAGAGCAGCATCGTCCAAAACTAATCGTTGTCGGGGCAACCGCATATCCACGTCACTTTGATTTTGCTATGTGGCGGCAGGTTGCCGATTCCGTTGGGGCATACTTGCTTGCAGATATAGCACATATTGCAGGTCTGATCGCGGGTGGTGTTCATCCTGACCCGGTCCCATACAGTGATGTGGTTACAACAACAACACATAAAACCTTACGCGGTCCTCGCGGCGCGATGATAATGTGTAAAGCTGAACATGCAGCCAAGATAGATCGTGCTGTTTTTCCCGGTTTACAAGGTGGGCCCTTCCTGCATACAATCGCTGCAAGGGCAGTTGCCTTTAAGGAAGCGAGCGAACCTGAGTTTAAAATATATCAAGCACAGATTGTAAAAAATGCTAAAGCACTTGCTGAGAGATTAATTGAAAATGGGTTTAGATTAGTGAGTGGTGGCACAGATAATCACCTGATGTTGTTAGACTTGACTTCAAAATATGAAAAATTGAGTGGTAGACAGGCAGCGGATCACCTTGAAGATGCAGGCATTATTGTCAATAAAAACAGTATCCCGTTTGACAAAAGGAAACCGAAAACGACAAGCGGTATAAGACTTGGCACCCCTATGGTTACAACACGTGACATGAAAGAAGATGAGATGGTTCACATTGCTGATTTTATCACTGAGACACTTGAAAATAGACAGAAAGCATCTATTAAACGGCGAATCCGAGAAAAGGTCCAAGAATTCTGTGGGCAATTTCCGATTTATGAATTTCTAAATTAGGCTATGCCCATCCAATTTTGTGGTATAGAAGTCGAGAGTTGGAGCTCGCGACTACAAGAAGAGGCCTTTGAAAAAAGTAAGAAACTATTGGAAAATTCAATGGCTTTAGGTACACGTTTGTGTGCTGTAACCGATAATATCAAAAATTTGGACTACAAAGCGGCACTCGACTATATTGAGCAGTTCATTGATTATGAAAGAAGTCCGGACTTTGCGCGTCAGGCACGATTCTACAATCTGAATCGCATCTCGCAGTTATTAGACCTTCTTGGTAATCCGCACGATAGATTAAAAGTGATCCATGTCGCAGGGAGTAAAGGAAAGGGATCAACCGCAGCACTCATCGCATCGGTACTAACACATGCAGGCTATAAAACGGGTTTATTTACATCCCCACATCTTATTACACCGAGAGAACGGGGTCGTATTGATAATGAACTCATCTCAGAGACAGAAGTTGCTTACTATATTGCAAAACTAAAACCCGCGATTGAAACCGTTTCTGCTTCCGAATTCGGACGTGTTTCGTTTTTTGAAATATACACTGCACTTGCTTTTACTTATTTTGCTGACAAAGCAACTGATTTTGCTGTGATTGAAGTCGGCTTAGGGGGACGACTTGACGCAACAAACGTTGTCTCACCCGTAACATCTGTTATTACCCCAATTGGATTAGAACACACGACGATATTAGGAGAAACATACACCGAAATAGCGAGCGAAAAAGCAGAGATTATAAAACAGGGGTGTCCCGTAGCACTTGCACCGCAACATCCTGACGCACGTGCTGTTATTGAAAAGGTAGCGAGTGAACGTAACGCACCGATTATTGAAGTCAAGAATTTTGTAGGGCGAGACCCTGATATTTCAGTTTCACAGATTGTTCTAAATTCCGAAGGCGGAACTGTTGCCCAGCAATTTGACGTTGAGACAGATTCAGAGTGTTATTCACAACTCACGTTGCCACTACTTGGACACCATCAGTATGTAAATGGGACAACTGCCATCGCAGCAATTGAATGTCTAAAACAGAAAGGGTATGTAATTTCGAAAGACAGTGTTTATGCGGGCTTTAAAAATGTGAATTGGTACGGACGGATTCAGCGAGTTATGTCCTCACCGCTTGTTGTGCTGGATGGTGCACATTCATCTATCTCAATGGAAGCGTTATGTCGTGCTATTTGTGAAAATTTTCGTTACACTCAGGTGATTTTTATCGTTAGTATTATGAAAGATAAGGATTTAACCGCAATTGGCGAGATTATTTCAAAAACCGCTGATCACGTAATTGCAACACAAGTTTCCGATAACCCGCGTGTCCTGTCCGCAGAAACGATACAAAATACTTGGTCGGGTATATGTCCGAAGATCACAACATGTCCAACCCCAAAAAAAGCAATTTCGACAGGTTTATCGTTAGCGTCACCAACGGATCTAATCTGTGTCACGGGTTCGCTTTACCTTGTTGGAGAAACACTCAAATTTTTTAATTTGGAATACGAAAAAATATAAAAAGAGAGGTTTTTAATGCGTGAAATTATTTGCAAAAGACGGTGGCTAAATTGGAAGATATTTCTGGCATGTTTACCAGTTTTGAGTTTAGCCACCGTAGTTTTTGCCCAAACAGACTCTCCTCCTACCGTGCCAGATGTGCCTCCTATATGGTGGATTGCACCAATTGGTGCGATTATCGCTTTAGGTTTTGCATTCCACTTCTATCGTGCAGTAATGAAACAGGACGAAGGGAATGAAACGATGCGTGAGATCGCGCAATCTGTCCGCGAAGGTGCGATGGCGTATCTTAGGCAACAATACAAAGTGGTCGGCATTGTTTTCGCTGTCCTCTGCCTTATCTTTATCTTTATGGCTTTTGTCCTTGATGCCCAAAATAGGGTCGTCCCGTTTGCCTTTCTTACAGGCGGTTTTTTCTCAGGACTCTGCGGTTTCTTAGGTATGAAAACAGCGACTAATGCATCCGCGCGTACTACAAGTGCGGCGATGCAGGGGCTTAATGCTGGGTTAAAAGTTTCGTTCCGCGCCGGTGCTGTCATGGGATTGATCGTCGTTGGGTTTGCACTGCTTGACATCACCGGATGGTTTCTCATTCTTTATTATATTTTCCCAAAGGTATTACCTGGTTTTTTAGAAGTGAACCCGCTACCGCAAATTACTGTGATTATGCTCAGTTTCGGTATGGGTGCTTCAACACAAGCACTGTTTGCCCGCGTCGGTGGCGGCATTTATACTAAAGCAGCCGATGTTGGTGCGGACCTTGTCGGGAAAGTTGAAGCAGGAATACCGGAGGACGATCCGCGCAATCCTGCTGTCATTGCAGATAACGTTGGCGATAATGTCGGTGATGTCGCAGGTATGGGTGCCGACCTCTACGAATCTTATGCAGGTTCAATTCTCGCGACAGCTGCACTTGGTGTTGCTGCAGTTGCTGCTAAAGACCATGATAACCTTGCTCTTCAGCTGAAATACCTCTCTGCTCCAATGATTATTGCAGGTATCGGGGTGCTTCTCTCTATTTTAGGTATCTATTTGGTGCGGACAAAAGAGGGCGCGACAATGAAACAGTTGATGGGTTCCTTGAACCTCGGTATCAACGGTAGTGCTTTAGGTATTGCCGTTATAGCACTCCCTGTGCTGCTTTACCTTAATCTTCCCAATAAGTGGCAGATTTGGGGCGCAATTGTCACAGGGCTTGTCGCAGGATTAGTTATCGGCAAAGTCACGGAAATTTTTACCTCTCACGAATATAAACCTACCCGTGCCATCGCAAAGCAAGCACAAACCGGCCCCGCAACAGTTATTATTGAAGGTGTTGCTGTTGGCATGGAATCAACTGCGATCCCTGTTATAACAATTATCGCTGCAGTTGCTATTAGTTACTATCTTCCCGGTGGCACAAGCGAACCGTTAATGGGACTTTACGGTGTCGGTATCGCGGCGGTCGGTATGCTGGCAACGCTTGGTATTACGCTTGCCACTGATGCTTACGGACCCATTGCAGACAACGCTGGTGGAAACGCTGAAATGGCGAAACTTGACGAAAGCGTCCGAGAACGTACAGATCAGTTAGACGCACTCGGTAATACGACTGCTGCAACCGGTAAAGGTTTTGCTATCGGTTCAGCAGCGCTGACCGCACTCGCGCTCTTGGCAGCCTATCTTGAAGAAATACGCTACGGACTAATCCACTTAGCAGGTAAAGATGTACTCGCTATCCCTGGCGAAGGTAATATTGACACGTTGAAAGTCACAGTAAGCCAATTCATGGATTACTATAACGTTACGCTGATGAACCCACAAGTTCTTATCGGTCTGTTTCTCGGTTCAGTAATGGCGTTCTACTTCTGTGCGTTGACGATGAAAGCTGTTGGACGAGCAGCAGGTGCTATGGTAGAAGAGGTACGCCGTCAATTTCGCGAAAAACCCGGCATTATGAAAGGCGAGGAGAAGCCGGATTACGCCCGATGTGTCGCTATCTCTACAGTTGGCGCGCAACGCGAGATGATCTTCCCTTCGCTAATTGCTATCGTTGTGCCTGTTGCTGTCGGTTTACTTTTTAATGTTGCTGGTGTGCTTGGATTGTTAGCAGGTGGATTGGCAACAGGCTTCGTTTTGGCGATCATGATGGCAAACGCTGGTGGTGCATGGGACAACGCAAAAAAGTTTATTGAAGAAGGTAAACACAAAGATGAATACGGTGAAAAGGGCTCAGAACAGCACAAAGCCACGATTGTCGGTGATACCGTTGGCGATCCCTTCAAAGACACCTCAGGTCCTTCGCTTAATATCCTGATTAAGTTGATGTCTATGGTTTCTGTTGTGTTTGCGGGTCTCATTGCAAAATATGGTGACGCATTCAGCAAGTGGATCGGCATGCAGTAGTTGGCATCCCTAAAGGAGCAAGCAAATATGAAAATAAATAACACTTTCGGACTTTTCTTGGGTTTACTCGTCCTTTTCACAATAGGGTGTCAGCAGATACAGAATCAGATGAAGGTGGAACCTGATGGGACTACCGTATCTGTTTCAGTTGATGACGATATACCTGACATAGAACCGTCCGTCGGTAAGGTTTTCATTGGTGATGCAGATGGAAGATTCGGTACAGATAAATATACCTTGAATACCACTTCAATAAACGGGGATACGTTGACAATAAATGTATCCTATAGTGGTGGATGTGAAAAACATGAAATGACGCTCGTTGTGTCGGAATCATTTTTGGAATCTTTTCCTGTTCAACTCCATGTTTCCCTTGCACATAATGCTAACGGTGACACCTGTGAAGCATATCCAACTGAAGATTATCACTTTGATCTTACACCAATCAAAACTATGTATCAAGAGGCATACCAACAGGAAGCAGGGACAATTATTTTACGCCTCAAAGATGCTCCGAATGTAGAACTTCTTTATGAATTCACAATGTAATAATAATTATCAAATCTCGGCACTGTAGGGAAACCATTCCCTTGTTTCTACCTGTCGCTTCTTTAGCATTTTGTAGGAGAACATAGCCAAATGTCCAATAAACTGAAACCCCGAAGTTATGTGATTACCGATGGACCCGACCGTGCTGCTGCCCGCACGATGCTTATGTTCGGCGATGGCGGACTGGCACCAGAGGACCTTGACAAACCGATTATCGGGGTTGCTAATACATGGATTGAGATCGGACCTTGTAATTTCCATTTAAGACGACTCGCTGCTAAGGTTAAAGCCGGAATTCGCGATGCGGGTGGAACACCTCTTGAATTCAATACCGTTAGCATCTCTGACGGTATCACAATGGGAACAGAGGGCATGAAAACCTCGCTTATCAGCCGAGAGATTGTTGCTGATTCAATTGAATTAGTCTCCATTGGTAACATGTTTGATGCTGTTGTCGCGCTGTGCGGATGCGACAAGACTGTCCCCGGCACTGTGATGGCGTTAGCACGTTTAGATATTCCATCGCTCACGCTTTACGGTGGTTCAATTATGCCGGGCAATTTTCAAGGACGTGATGTTACTATCCAAGACGTTTTCGAAGCAGTTGGTCAGCATGCTGAAGGCACTATCACAGTAGAAGAATTGGACGATCTGATTAGCAAAGGATGTCCCGGTCCTGGTGCATGCGGCGGACAGTTCACCGCTAATACGATGGCAACTGCAGTTGAAATGTTGGGTATTGCTCCGATGGGTAGCGGAAGCGTGCCTGCTGTGGCAGAGGAAAAGGACAACGAGGCGTATAAAGCGGGACAACTCGTTATGGATATGCTCGCTGCTGATCGTCGTCCCAGTCAGATTATCACACGCAAATCTCTTGAAAACGCGATTGCCTCTGTTGCAGCAACTGGCGGTTCTACGAATGGTGTTTTGCACCTCCTCGCTATTGCACACGAAGCACAAATCCCGTTGACGCTTGAAGATTTCCACACTATTAGTCAAAGAACACCTGTATTAGCAGACCTAAAGCCCGGTGGACAGTTCGTTGCTACTGATCTGTATGAGGCAGGTGGGATTCAGTTCTTAGCGAAACGTCTGGCAGAAGCTGGATTGATTCATACCGATGAACTCACCGTTACAGGAAAGACCATTGGTGAAGAGGCGAACGCGGCGACTGAAGCTGAAGGTCAGAGAGTCGTTAGAGCAGTAGACGAACCGCTCAAACCGACGGGAGGATTTGCTATCTTGAGAGGTAATCTTGCACCAGATGGATGTGTGATTAAGTTAGCTGGTCAGGACAAAACGCTTCATCGTGGTCCCGCGCGTATCTTTGAACGCGAAGAGGACACTTTCGCTGCCATCAAAGGTGGAGAAATAAAATCCGGTGATGTTATCGTTATCCGTTATGAGGGACCCGTCGGAGGCCCCGGTATGCGTGAGATGTTAGGCGTTACAGCAGCAATCGTCGGTGCAGGCTTAAGCGAAGATGTGGCACTGCTAACCGATGGTAGGTTCTCTGGTGCTACGCACGGGTTTATGATCTGCCACGTTGCACCTGAGGCAGCAAAAGGTGGTCCTATCGCTATCCTCCAAGAGGGTGACGAAATCGTAATTGACGCTGAGGCACGCCGACTTGACGTTACGCTCTCCGATACTGAAATCCAAGCACGTTTTGAAAAATGGACTCCTCCCGAACCTCCCTATACACGCGGTGTCATGGCGAAATATGCAAACGCTGTCTCTTCTGCCTCTGAAGGTGCTGTGACGGGATAAAATCTGCCTTTTTCCAACCCATAGATATTCTATAGTGTCAGTTTAATCGTTCTTATACCATTTCTATAAAATAACATACCTTTTAATAAATAGCTGGTTCGTAGTCGCGCAATTTATTGCCAAATCAACGCAGCATGCGCTTGTGGCATGCTGCGCCTCGGACATTTAGAATTGGTATTATTTATTGGGACAGGTTCTTATACTTGTCCCAACGTTGTTATACCAAATTAACAGGATTTATCCTATTTTCCGGGCGGTAGGTGCGGTTTCCTAACCGCACCATAAGCGTCAATTTAAGAAAAGTAATACCAATTCTAACGTGAGCTTGATAATTAGAATAAATTTAGATGTCCGGTGGGTAGAGCGTAGCGAAACCCATAAATCAACGCCAAATGCGCGTGTGGCATTCAGCGGGACTGAAGAGCGTTTGACATATTCAGAATATACCTAACAAGAAATTACCGAATTAAAAAATTAATCGTCCATTATCTTTCCAAGATAAGTTTATCAAAGTGTCCCAATAATTTCAAAGTTCACTATAAATAACCCTGCAGGGAAAACTTGCCTATTAAAGTATTTTACGTTATAATAAAAATAAGAAGAACTTTTAGGCCACCCAATATCACACCGTCCAAAATCCATAGGAAGATAGAGAAATGGCAAAACCTACCCTTTTTAACACCGATTTTTGCTCACATTTTAAGACAAATAAGGCACACAAGACAATACTGGGTTTGATAACATGTTGCTTCCTTATGTTCGTTATAACTGTCAACGTGTTCACAGCTGATCACGTAACTGCTTCCAATGTTGAAGAAATCATCAAAAATATAGATCAACTCTATCGCAGTAAAACGAGTCATGCAGACATGGAGATGCATATTGTCACCCCACATTACGAACGAACATTAAAGATGTTAATTTGGACAAAGGGAACGGACAAAACTTTTATTCGAATTACCGCACCAAAGAAAGAACAAGGGGTCGCTACATTACGTATTGGAAACGAAATGTGGAATTACCTGCCGAAAGTAAACAAAACGATGAAGATTTCGCCATCAATGATGATGGGTTCGTGGATGGGATCAGATTTCACAAATGACGATTTGGTCAAAGAATCGTCAATGCTTGACGATTATACATACCAACTGATTACACCAGAAGATGCATCTGCCGATTTGCTTTATGTTCAACTTATCCCTAAGGAGGACACCTCAATCGTTTGGGGCAAAATTATTGCAGCAGTCCGAGCAACTGATTATATACCGGTGTGGCAGCATTTCTATGATGAAAAAGGGAAATTGATGCGTGTCTTAAATTTCAAAGAGATTAAAACGTTTGGCCGCAAAACTATTCCTTCTGTCATGGAGATGATTCCACAAAACAAAGGTGGACATAAAACGGTTGTTCGATGGTTGAGTGCTACATTCGACTCAAACGTTGATGATAAAATCTTTACACGCAGAAATCTTCAAAAAAGAAGATAATCTGTTAACCATTAGGAATCCAATATGGGCTTTAGAATAAAACAAAATTCATCTCGAAAAATCAGAACGCACACATCTATCTACCTAACTTGCCTTATTTTAAGTCTAATATTTTGCACCTCAATTCAAGCACAAGAGTCTACCCTAACTAAGAAATTCGGTATTGGATCTCAGGGAGCTACACCCGCATTTGGAGGCATTAGTTTTCGGTATAATGGACTGGCGCCCGTATACCTGCAAACCGTCGGACGTTTTATTCTCAATGATGAAGATGGAGACCACATGTTAGGTGCAGGCGTTTCGTATGCCATCTTTGAACACCGGGGCAAGTGGAACGAGGCACGACTTTATTTCACCTTAGAAGGCGGCTGGCGCTATAAAACACAGATGGATCTCCAGAAAGATATTACCAAAACTACGACTCTGGCAGCTGGAATCGCTTTTGGTGGTGAACTCGTTTTTTCACTTGGCGGGATTCCGCTCGGATTAAACATCGGGATCGGTCAAGGAATTGGAAGAGAGATCAACAGTTCTCAGACTAAAGGGCTTGCTGGTGTTTACGTAGGAGCGGGTATACATGCCTATTTTTAGGTCTTTTTCTTTGTACCTGTTTTCCATATTGGTTCTTTGCATGTCCCTATTGGGATGCTCAAAGATGCTTCGTAAAGATGTTAAACCAGTTTCCGTTATACCTTTCTCTTTTGAGCAGTACGAAATTGCCATCGGTACAGCGAAACACCAGCAAACCGTTTTGACAGGGTTTCTTTCAGGAGATTCTATCGCGGAACTCGCTGTAGTGAACATTGACGAAAACGGTGCACGTCATTTACGTATCTATACGTTTAGTGAGGACACTTGGGTGTCGAAACTTGAGACAACGCTGCGTCCAGAAGTGTTGTTCGTTGACATCGCACATATTGGTGGACGGGACAAACTCATCACCTACGAGCATGGTCGTTTAAACTGGTTCGATCCTGAATTGGTAAGGGAACACACACTAATAGAGATTACTACCAACTACAAAGCAATTGCTGCGGGTGAAATCCCTCATGTTGACATCACCCGAGACTTAAATGGAGACGGACTGGATGACATAATTGTCCCAGATATTGATGGTTTTTGGATAGCGACACAATTGAACAGCGGTTCGTTCACCGATCCGGTAAAACTTGGACCTCCCGACCCCTTCCTTGATGAGACACCCATGGACGAGGCGCGCAGCTACCGCGAGGTGGGGATAAACGCCTTGACGGTTCTCTGGTACCTGAGTCGTTTCCATCAGATGGATTACGATCAGGACGGGCGCACTGATCTTGTGTTCTGGAACATTGACCATTTTGATGTTTATCGCCAAGATGAGCACGGAATGTTTTCTACAGTACCTGATACCTTCACTGTTGACGTGCCATTTGATACGGATGGTGCCTACTCAATCGCCTTCGGATTCAGTGGTGAAAACATGTTTGCACTTATCTCTGGTTTCAGAGAAAACACCAAACGGAGAGTACTATATACATTCAGAGATATGAACGGTGACGGCGTGACGGATATGGTGGTCCTCGCATTAGAGGGGCGCAGTCTGGGAAAACAACGAAGCCTGTACGAAGTCCATTTCGGAACATCACGTCTCAACAGTATAGTGTTCACGCCAGATGTTAATGTGACGATCCAACCGCGAGGTACTGCTGGAGGTTTACTGCCTTGGGGCTATTCGTCCCAATGGTTACAGGATTTTGATGGAGATAGCAATATTGACATTCTGTTCAAGGACGTAAAAACCACTATCGGTGGGATGGCCCGAGCGATGGTCGGCAAATCCATCGCAATAGATATCGAATTATATCACATGGAAAACGGTGTCTATCCCAAAAAGCCTGTTACCACGCATAAAATCAGACCGAACTTTGATCTGTTTGAGAAAAAAAGAGTTTTCTTCCCAGCAGTACTGTTAGGCGATGTGAACGGCGACAAACGCCCAGATTTACTAATAGGGAAAGACTGGAAAGAGATGCATGTCTTTCTCGGTATACCAGGACCGAAACTATTAGCACAGAAGCCCCAAACGGTGGCAGTGGCTATGCCTGAAGACGAGCGAAATATACAATTAGTACCTCTCAATAAAGACAACAAACAGGATATCCTCATATACCACAAGTCTACCACCGAACCGCATCGAGTAACAGTGTTGGTCGCACGATAAGCAAATCATCGGTTTACTTCTTAAGTAATCCATTTACCTACTACTATGATACTCAAAATTGCGTTCCGCAACATCTTCCGACAAAAGCGACGTACAATCCTAACTGCCCTCGCCATGATTGTCGGGTTTACACTCTCCTCAATAGTCATCGGTCTATCTGATGGTGCGTATTCTAATATCATTGAGATGTTTACCGGAAGCCGTATCGGCCACATTCAGGTGCATCGTGAAAGTTATCATGATAAACCATCTATCTATAAAACGATTAGTGACTATGAATCCATTGGTGAAACAATTCATAGTAACACGAATGTTAAAGCGTGGACACCAAGAGTTTATGCAGGTGGACTCGGTTCGGTTGGTGAAAAAAGCACGGCTGTACGAATCATTGGGGTTGATGTGGCACGAGAGACCAAAGCAACTCAATTTGATAAGAAAGTGTTTGAAGGGAATACTTTAGCTAAAACTGCTTCGCGTGAAGCTGTTATTGGGAAAGGACTTGCAAGAACACTTTCTGCAACGTTGGGCAGTAAAATCGTGATTTTTTCGCAAGCTGCCGACGGTTCAATTGCAAATGACGAGTATACGATTGTTGGTATTACAGAAAGTGACGATAACATAACGGATCGGATAACCTGTTATCTACACATTGAAGATGCACAGGAACTATTTGTACTTGAGGGACGTGTCCACGAAATCGTTGTGATTGTATCAAATATCAATAAGGTTGGCAAAATAACCGAAGCAATTAAAGAAAGTCTTAACGATTCAACGTTTGAGGTCCTACCTTGGCAAGTGGTAGCAAAGTCCTTTTATGATGCGATGCAGACTGATAAGCAAGGAGATGCTGTTGCACGTCTCATCATTATGCTTATTGTTGCGATTGGCGTTCTCAACACCGTCCTGATGTCCGTGTTGGAGCGGACTCGTGAATACGGTGTGCTGAAGGCGGTTGGAACAAAACCTATCCAAATTTTCTGGTTAGTTATCTGTGAAGTGGTGATCATCACTATTGGCAGCATTGCTATTGGTGCCTTACTCGGTGTTATAATCAATTATGTGCTGTCCATACACGGTCTCACTTATGCTGAAGGGTTGACTCTCGGCGGCGTTGAATTTGGAACAATGTATGCTGAAGTCAACGCTCAATGCGTATTGATTCCAGGTATCACTGTTATGTTGTCGGCGACACTTGTCGGTTTGTTTCCAGCAATAAAAGCTGCCCGGATTATGCCTGCAAAAGCGATGCGAACACATTAAATGGTTGTCAGTTATCAATTGTTGGTTGTCAGAAAGAAATTCCTTTTTACTGGTAGCCGAAAACTATCAAAACTATGTTCTTAATTTTAATTAAACTCGCATGGAGAAACATCTTACGGAATAAACGCCGCACGATCATTGCGTCAATAGCAATCAGTATCGGGTTGGCAGCCCTTATCTTCGGAGATGCTTTCATGATAGGGATGATGGAGAATTTGATTAAAACGGCTACCGATTCCTTCATCGGTGATGCACAGATTCATCGGCAAGGATTTGGAGACACGCAAGAGGTCTCAATGACCATTCAGGAACTTGATAAAGTGGGCGCTAATTTGGCTAAGGAAGCGAACGTCCAATATTTTACTCGAAGAACGTACTCTTCTGGAATGATTACATCATCGGCAAATAGAAGGGCAATTAACCTCGTCGGTGTACAACCGTCTACAGAAAAATTCCTATCTCAGATTGATGATGCGATTACGGAAGGTGTCTTTTTTGAAGGTGCGAACGAACATGATATCGTCATCGGTAGCAAACTTGCAGAAATTCTGGAAGTTGAACTCGGAGATAAGGTGATTGTGACAGTCGTTCAAGCCAAAAGCGGAGATTATTTTGAAGATTGGTTTCGTGTTTCTGGGATATATTATTTTGCTGACGCAGCAATGAGCAGTGGTATGGCGTTTGTTCGTCTTAAAAAGGCACAACAGATGCTTGCTATCGGTAAAAATGTCCATGAAATAGCAATTAAGTTTACTTCTACCGAATATGGTCAAGACAAGCAGCTGCCATTTTGGGAGGCATATTCTCAACATGGTAACGAAGTACTCAGTTGGACAGATATTCTACCACAATTGCCAAAAGTGTTCGAAATGTCACAATATAGCAAATATGTCATGGGAGTTGTCTTGTTTGGAGTGGTTATTTTTGGTATCATCAACACGCTTTTTATGTCTTTATACGAGCGAATGTTTGAATTTGGCGTGTTACGTGCCGTTGGCACACGTTCTTTCGGCATGGCGCGTATCGTCTTATTTGAAGCAAGTGCTTTGGCAATTGTGAGTATTGTACTCGGTGCAATACTCGGTTTTGTATTGACAGCGATATTTACCCGTATCGGTCTTGATTATACCGGTAATGAAATGATGGGCGTAACGGTACAAGAGTTCATCTTTCCTGTCCTAACGATTGAACAGTTTATTATTTATCCTGTGGCAGTCTTCATTTTCACTATCATTGCCGGATTATATCCTGCTTGGCATGTTGCCAAAATGTCTCCGGTAGATGCAATGCGGCGCAGTTTTTAGGGAGTTATCATGGAACAGACGCAAAGAACAGAAGTTATTGTGACTCAAGATGTAACAAAAGTTTATGATGCTGATAGGATTCCTGTTAATGCTCTTAACGGTGTTAACTTAACCATTCAATCCGGAGAATTTACGGCAATTGTTGGTCCCTCCGGTTCGGGAAAAACAACCCTTCTCAACATAATTTCTGGGTTAGATGCTCCCACGGAAGGCAAAGTTTTGCTTTCCGACAAGGTACTATCAGAGATGACCGGCAATGAACTCTCTGACTTTAGACGGGATAATATTGGTTTCATTTTTCAAGCTTATAACCTAATTCCCGTCCTAACAGTTGAGGAAAATGTTGAATACATCATGCTTTTAGCAGGTGTGCCGAAAGCAGAGCGGCATGACCGAGTTGTTGCAATGCTTGAAGCAGTTGGACTAAAGGATGTTGAAGGCCGACTCCCCACGCAGCTTTCAGGTGGACAACAGCAGCGCGTCGCTATCGCTCGCGCTATGGTCTCTGAACCTACCATCATTCTTGCAGACGAACCGACAGCCAACCTTGACTCTAAAACTGGTGCAGACCTGCTTGTGATGATGAGTCAACTCAACGCGGAAACTGGCATGACGTTTATCTTTTCAACTCATGATCCGATGGTGATGGAAAGTGCAAAACGGTTGATTACATTCCGCGATGGACAAGTAGACACTGATGAGACGAAATAGCGAATTAGACAAATGAGAAAAATTGTAACGCTCGTTCTCTGTCTCGTGCTAATCCTGTTTATCAGAATCGCTAACGCAGAACTCCAACTGGGTGGCTACTACAAAAACTTTTTTACAACTTTTAATTCTCCATCCACCAGCGAACCGATGATGGGTGCTGTGGTCAACCGACTCCGACTCAATCTCTCTTATATCCCTGCGGATTCACTTTCCTTTGCCTTTGCCTACGATTTTACCCCGCGTGTTCAAGACCCTTTGCTTTTTACTGAATCTGCATTTGCTGTTGGCATCGCTTCATCCCGTTATCGCTTGATAGACTTTGATCCTCGAATATATCCAGATGAGGACGAACCGATCGGCAATGTCGGCATTTATCATAATCTTGATCGCGCTTCGGTGCAGTTTAGTACAGATTTCGCTGACATCTCTATCGGTCGGGACGCAATTGCTTGGGGCAGCGCACGGATTGTCAATCCAACCGATGTTGTCGCGCCTTACACCTACGATCAGTTGGACACAGAGGATCGCGTTGGGGTGGATGCAGTTCGTGTCCGAATTCCTGTTGGTGCACTGGGAGAAGTGGATACCGGCTATATCTTCGGTGCCGATTTCAACTTTGACAAGAGCGCAATTTTCCTCCGAACACAATTGAATGCTGTTGAAACAGACTTTTCGGTCTTACTTTTGGAATTTCAGAGAGACCTGCTTGTCGGTTTGGATGTTACACGTGGTATTGGAGGCGCGGGATTCTGGTTCGAAACTGCTTATGTGTTTGCCGAATCTTTTGCTGACGAACCTAATGCGTCAGACAACTATCTGCGCACCTCTGTTGGTTTGGATTATAGCTTCGGTGGTGAAACTTATACGTTTATCGAATATCACTTTAATGGAGCAGGCACAAACAAACCGAAAGATTTTCTCGCCAATTTAGACCAACCCGCATATACCCGTGGTGGTGTTTATCTGCTCGGTGTCCATTACCTTGCCCCCGGATTCTCTCACCAACTCACACCGCTAATCAGTTTCAGCGGACAATTGTTGTTCAATCTTTCCGATCCATCAGCATGGATTGCTCCACAGATTGCATATAACATCGCAGAGGATATTCATATCTCTGTTGGCAGTTTTTTCAGCTTCGGAAAACGACCCACAAACGAGGATTCACCTGAATTTCAATCAGAGTTTGGCAGTTATCCCAATCTTTTCTTTACCTCATTTCGTATTTATTTTTAATGCTCGTGTTTTATGCATCCCGATGTTTGTGGAAATGGAAATCTTTGGCATCTGTCTATCAAACATGATATTATGTATATAACATGGTATTATGTATATTCAGAGCAGAAATTACCAATTGTGTAAAACAATATCGTTCCTACGAGCAGGCAGAAATAAATGGATAATTGCTGTCACGAAAAAAGCAGTGAACTTGAAGAACTCAGCGAACGGCAATCCAGAACACTGTGGATTGTGCTTGGCATTAACGGTGTTATGTTCTGTTTAGAATTAATCGTTGGTCTCCTGGCGGGGTCAGTGGCATTGCAAGCCGATTCGCTTGATATGTTGAGTGACACTTTAGTTTACGGTTTCAGCCTTTATGCAATTGCAAAAAGTGGGCGATGGCGTGCAGGTGCAGCCTTGCTTAAAGGTAGCATCATGGCAATCTTTGGCATCGGTGTTCTGTTCCAGAGCGTCTATAAATTCCTCGCGGGCGGTATCCCAGAGTCGCATTTCATGTTTATTATGAGTGCGCTCGCCTTGGTTGCTAACGCCAGTTGTCTGCTTCTGTTGTCGAAACACAAAACAGACGATTTAAACATGCGCTCAACATGGTTGTGTTCCCGTAATGATATTATCGCAAACATAAGTGTTTTCGTAGCAGCTGTACTCGTTGCTGCTACTCAATCCAAACTGCCAGACGTAGTGGTGGGTCTGCTCATCACAAGTATCTTCCTTAAGTCCGCGATCTCTATTCTAAAGGATTCGTATAGGGAACTACGTCAGCCAATCGTACAGTCCTCTAAACAACCCGCTATCCCCGAACTCTGTGTAGCAGGTACATGTCCAGTTAACGCTTGCCATTGTGATAGCTTATAGTCAAATCTAATACCATTTCTAATTGACAAATTATCATATCGGTTTTCTGTATAAATTACCTGTAGGTCGGGTAGGGCAGTGAAACCCATAAATCAACGCTATGAATGCCTGTTGGCATTCATACCCGCCAAATGCCTCAATGGCATTTGTAGCGTTGATTTCTTGATTTGGCGCATGCTGCGTTGATTTGGATGAATGTCTACACGCGCATTCAGCGTTGATTTGGATGAATGCCGGACGGGGAATGCCAACAGGCATTCCCCGTGTGGCATGCTGCACCTCTTTGAACTTGTGGACGGAAACCCACGGCGTGTGCGGACTACCTTTAAGCGCATATTTAACATCGGAATTATTTAT
>JAGWBU010000068.1:24115-24429 GCA_021295735.1 Candidatus Poribacteria bacterium
TGAAGCGGTTCAAGTTCAAAAGTGTCCCTGATCGAACGACCTTATCCCGTCGCTATAAACAACTAACACTGCGTATTGAGCAGTTTGTTGAGTATCTCGGTGATTTGGGTGTATCTTTGGACACTCAGACCCCCCGAGAAGTTGTGTTTGAAGACAAAAGTTTATATAAAGCACAAGGCAGCGTTTGGCATCAAAAAGACCGAAAGGCAAACCACATCCCCGAAGGATTGCGCAACCTGGATACAGATGCGAGTTGGTCAACAAGCAAGTATCGCGGATGGGTTTATGGGTATGGACTTCATCTCACAACTACT
>JAGWBU010000068.1:24836-26945 GCA_021295735.1 Candidatus Poribacteria bacterium
CGGATGATCGCTTTATTTCAATAATAAACTCCGTGTGAAAATATACTATTTTGTTATGAGTATTTATGCACACCCCTCACGTAATTAGGCGGATTTGCGGTCATCTCTGTTTGTTATTTCACAATTCAATACGCCTCTTGTGAAATTATATATAAAGGTTCGGGTTTACAAAGTCTTCTATAGTTTTAACCTTAAAGTCGCGACCAGGAGGTCGCTCCTACAAGAAGAAAAGAGGCGCAATGAATTGCGCGAGTACGAACGCGTGTTTGATAATGAAAAGCCATCATTCAGAAATGGTGCGGTTAGAAACCGCACCTACCAGAGAGTGTTTACATTTTTTTTGATTTAAATGTAAGAGGCGCAATAAATTGCGCGAGTACGAACGCATGTTTGATAATGAAAAGCCATCATTCAGAAATGGTATTACAAAATGCTCCCACAAGAGGGATCGTCTGCTATAAAATATTGACATAAATTGCTGAAAACCGTCAACCACAAGGAACATAAGAGATGATATGGCATATCACAAAACGCGAACTCTACGATAATCTCATTAGCCTTCGCTTTGCGCTGGCGACATTCCTGTTGTTCGGTTTGATGCTGACCAATGCGGTTGTTCATCTCCGCGAACACCCTGAGCGGATGCAGAAATATCACGATGATGTTACAGCAGCACAAAATGAGTTAAGAACTCGGACACATTTATATGACATTGCGGTTCATGGCCCCGGTAGTCTTTACAAAAAACCGTCTCTTCTCCAATTCTGTGCTGAGGGAGGTGACATTTTTTTAACAGATAGAGTTTACGGTGGATATTTACATTGGGCAGATGGCAACTTAAGAGGCTTCTGGAGTACAATTTATCACTACGGTAATCCCGATTCAAAAAATATACGTCCAGATACAATAAAAGTAGATTGGGGATTTGTGATTGGGTATGTCTTAAGTCTCATCGCGATTCTGTTCACCTTTGATGCGATTTCTGGTGACCGGGAACACGGCACGCTACGTTTGACATTGGCAAACTCGGTCCCGCGCCATACTGTGTTGATTGGTAAATTTTTAGGTGCATTGGTCAGTATTAGTGTGCCGTTTACACTTGCGGTGTTGGCAAACCTATTGATAATTTCCACGTCCAGCGATGTCCAACTTAGCACCGACGCTTGGAGCCGTTTAGCAGTTATTTTCTGTATCGCAATTCTGTACCTGTGTCTGTTTCTTGCGTTAGGGTTATTGGTGTCATCACTTGTGCAGCGGAATGCAGCAAGCCTCGTGATCCTCCTGTTGACGTGGGTTGTTTTTGTTGTTTTTATGCCGAGCACACTCGCGTCTGTTACAAGTGGATTTTCTAAACCGATGGGGTACTATGAATACAGACAACGTCTTTTTAAACTTCATAATCAACTCAAGGTGAATATGAGACGCGCGTGCAAAACATGGATGCATTTCCAACTAAAAAAATGGAGTTATCAGGTGAATTTGTAATGAACGATGTCGCACAGCGGATAAGTTTAGGTCAAGAATACGTAAGTCAGCAACATGCCCAAATTCAACTGATGCGTTCTGTCACACGTATCTCACCTGTTGCGATTGTCCAACATCTCTTTGAATATTTTGCTGGCACAGGGTTTGAGCGGCATCGACATTTTGTGGAGAATGTACAGCTTTACGCGCGTGAATACCGAGAATTCGTCATGGATATGGATAGATCCGATCCCGATAGTCCGCATATTATTGGAGTGTGTGAAGGTATGTCGCAAAAGCCAGTGAACCCGGAGTCCATTCCGGTGTTTGAAGACACACTCAGTCTCATCCATGATTTTAATGCTGCGGCGATAGATTTGTTCCTGTTGATACTGTTTTTAGTGGTGCTGCTTTCAGGTGCGTATCTTGCGTTTGTCCGCATTGATGTTTAATTCAAAATGCTTAAAACACTCATCCGCAGGGAACTGCTCAACAATCTAATGACCTTCCGCTTCGCAGCGGTCCTACTCATCACGCTGTTACTTGTTGTTGCCAATACCGCTGTGCTTATCCAAGATTACGAACAACGCTTGGAAAGTTACAACGCTGCTGTAAAAAAGCATGATGCGGAAATACGGAAGGCAA
>JAGWBU010000204.1:0-1139 GCA_021295735.1 Candidatus Poribacteria bacterium
ACCCCTTTCCCCCAGTTCGAAGAGCTGTTTTCCCTTCTCGTCGCTTGTTACTTCGATATAGCAGAAGTTGCGGTTCTGCTTGAAAATCTTCCTCGCATTAGTCTTGGTAAGCTTGGCGACCAGACTGTCTATATCCGTGTTGTAACTCTCCATACAACTGTCGCATTCATATTCGTATAACGGCACGTTATGCCTCCGGGAAAACTTTTAATCTAGAGAATTATAAACAATATAATTTGAGTTTAAAGCCCGAAGCCTCAAAAACATTGCTGAAAAAGAGTGCAGTGAGAAAACACCACTGCACTGAAATCACATCACCCGAATTGATCAACTCCCTGCCATATTATGGTGTTATACTTGGGAATTATGTATTTAAGTTGACAGGCAATTTAAACGGCTGATAAATCGGGTATAATATAGTGATGATAAGGACTTACAAGTGCGCATGAGACGCTGTCTCAGATATTTGGGATGAGCGCCGAGTTGTACAATGCAGGACTGGAATCCCGCATTGACTGCTACAGAAAGACAGGCGAAAGCCGCAGTCTCTATGACCAGTACAAGGAACTTGTGCAGGTAAGAGCGGAGTTGCCGGAGTTTGAGGCTGTATCCAGTATCGTGTTCCGAGGCGTGCTATCGAGACTTGACAATGCGTACAAGTCGTTTTTCCGCCGGGTGAAAGCAAAAGAGAAAGCCGGATTCCCCCGTTTCAAGAACCGGAGACGCTGGCGAACCATAGAGATAAACGATCAGTGCTGGCGAATGCTCAAGCGTGAGGGAAACAAGTTAGTTCTCAAAGTAAAGGCGCTTCCCCGCATTGAAGTGAAGCCTTCCCGGGAACTGCCGTCCAACTCCATGCTCAAGGCGATCAGAATTACGAGAAAGCCTGTGCGGACGGAAGTAGCGTTATCGTATGAATTGCCGACTCCCGAGGCAAAACCACTCAGCAACCCCGTCGGGATAGACATGGGCATATCGAATCGTCTGACGCTGAGCAACGGGGAGACAGTGGAGAAACGGGAGATAGACAGAAAGGAACTGATACGCCTCCAACGCTCCGTATCCCGCAAGGTGAAGGGAAGCAATAACAGACGCAAAGCAGTATCTTTGCTTGCAAAGGAGTGGCAGAGGGTATCGGA
>JAGWBU010000204.1:1455-1889 GCA_021295735.1 Candidatus Poribacteria bacterium
GCGGGCGGGAATGTCACCGCATGGCCGGAAGGATTGGAGAGAAGCAAGGGGTTGCCCTTGCTCGGCCAAGAACAGTGTATGGAAGTGTCAACTTAAATACATAATTCCCTTATACTTGGTAGCACGATGAAGGCAATGGTTCTAAAGGGTACGCATGACCTGTCTGAAAACAACACTCCTCTTGAGTTGCTGGAAATCCCCACCCCGAAACCCGCTGAAGGAGAAGTGCTGATACGGGTTTTGGCCTGCGGTGTCTGTCACACCGACATGGATGAGGTGGAAGGAAGGGTGGTGCCTCCTTCCTTTCCGATTGTTCCGGGGCACCAAGTGGTAGGTGTGATTGAAGAAACCGGCCTGAGGTTCAACGCAGGCGACATGGTTGGAGTCGCGTGGATAGGAGGAGCCTGCGGAGAATGCGGCTACTGCGGGAGTGG
>JAGWBU010000204.1:2112-4931 GCA_021295735.1 Candidatus Poribacteria bacterium
CACACACACCCACTAAGCGAGGTATTCGTATTCGCAAGAGGAGAAAGGGAAAGGCAATTTGCCATAGATCTCGGAGCATCTTGGTCAGGAAAAATTGAAGAGCATTCCCCAGAACAACTTTCCGCCATCATCGACACCACGCCGGTATGGAAACCAGTTCTGCATTCGCTTGAGAATCTCGTCGCCGGGGGAAAACTGGTCGCAAACGCCATCAGTAAAGAAAACTCCGATATCGACTCTCTGCTGAGCCTTGATTATCAGTCGCACCTCTGGCTTGAAAAAGAGATAAAAAGCGTAGCGAACGTCACAAGAGAGGATGTCGCAGGCTTTCTCTCGGTCGCGTCCAGCTTGGGAATAGAGGCTGAAGTCACCGAATATGGACTTGAAGAGGCAAATGCGGCACTTTCGGAAATCAGAAGGGGAGGAGGAAAAGGTGCCAAGGTTCTAAAGATAGCCGATCGGTAAATTCTTCAGGATGCTAGATGTCCGATTTCTCTTAGTTTATTTTCAAGCTCTTGGCCCTCAAGCGACTCGAATGAGAGAGACAGAAATGCCTTAACCCGTCTCTCCAATAATTCATAGGCCTCGGCGAAAGCTTCTCGCTGTTCGTCCTCGGTCCCCTGAGCGCCCGCAGGGTCGGCAAGACCCCAGTGGGCCGTCACGGGCCTTCCCGGCCACACAGGACAAGTCTCATTAGCCGCATTGTCACATACTGTAAAGACAAAATCCATCACGGGGGCATCTGCCTCCTCAAACTCGTCCCAAGACTTGGAACGCAGATTCTCCGTGTCGTGCCCTAAGTGGAGCAAAAGTTCAAGAGCATAAGGGTGAACTTCTCCTCGAGGATGACTTCCCGCGCTGTAGCCGACAAAACGCCCGTCACTATTGTGATTCAAGAGAGACTCGGCGATGATCGAACGGGCCGAGTTGCCCGTGCAAAGAAACAAAACCCTGTAGATTCGCTCGCTTGATGGCTTCTTTTTTTTCATAGCCCTTCCCATTTTACCGGATAACTACCCTGCGAGTACTCCTGACAGTTTAAAATGAGGTCATTCTCGACAGATAAACTATTTAAAAGACGTTTTGATAACAAAGATTAACAAAGTTCGTTATTAAAGTATCTTCTATACCACAGGTGCAAAGTGATGAATGTTTCTCTCACACCAAAATTAGAAGAGTTCATCCGAGGAAAAGTTTCGTCCGGGCTTTACAACAACGCAAGTGAAGTGGTTCGCGAAGCGTTGCGACTGTTGGTCAGACAGGACAACTCTTCAACTGATACATCTTTGGCAGCACAATTAACAAAAGTGGAAATCCGCGAACAGATTCTGTCTTTGGAAAAACCATTGCGGGATAAAGGGGTCAAATCTATTTTCCTGTTTGGTTCGGCAGTTCGAAACGAAAACACTTCGGCAAGTGACATAGATGTTTTTATAGATACCAACCCGGAAGTTCCCTTCAGCTTACTTGATTTAGTTGAAGTAAAATATTTTCTTGAAGATAACTTAAGATGTGAAGTGGATGTAGTAACGCGAGAAGGGCTTCATCCGCACATTAAGGAAAGCATAATCAACGAATCTGAACAGGTTTTCTAATATGTCAAAAGATCCTGCTCTCTCCGCTGACCAGATTCCGGAAGCCATAAAAAATATTTACGCTGATATTGAGGGTAAAGACCTAGAAGACTTTCGCGCGGACAGACGTACTCGTCAACTTGTTGAAAGAAACTTGGAGATTCTGTCTGAAGCAAGCCGCCGCCTGCCGGATGAATTTAAGCGACGGGAATCAGACATTCCGTGGCGGAACATCGCGGGAATTGGCAATGTTCTACGACACGATTACTACAAAAGCAACCCGGAAATCTTATGGGAAATATGTCGCAAAGACCTGAGGAATCTGCAAAAGGCTGTTGAGCGCATAGGTCAAATGCTTGAGTAAATCAACGACCCTACACAGACTAAACGCACTAAGGACCTATCCCCTTAGTTTCCGCTTAGACACCAAATCTCGATAATATATAATTTTTCCATGGCCGAAAACGAAGAAATTCTCGTAAAAACCGTAAATTCCATACGCACTCTTACGCTTAACCGCCCAGGGAAAAGAAACTCTCTTACCCCAGAAACTCTCAAACTGTTAACAGAGGAATTTCTAAAACTGGGAGAAATCTCCGAAATCAGGTGTGTTGTGATAACGGGAAACGGCGACAAGGCGTTTTGCTCAGGATACGATATAGACTCAATATCCGATGAAGAAATTGCCATAGAAAACAACCATCCCCTTACCGAAGCCATGCAGACAGTAAAATCCTACCCCCTTCCCGTAATAGCGATGATAAACGGTCACGCTTTCGGGGCAGGACTTGAGCTTGCGGTTGCCTGCGATATAAGAGTGTGCGTTTCCGATGCCAAGCTCGCAATCCCGCCCGCAAAACTGGGAGTCACCTATCATTACGGGGGAATAAAGCAGTTTCTGAATTTGGTGGGTCCCGGATTTACAAGAGAGCTTTTCTTAACAGGGGACTCCGTTAACGCAGAAAGAGCCTTGGAAAAAGGGCTTGTCAACCATGTCGTGAAAAGAGACGAACTTGAAGAATTCACCTACGCACTTGCCGAGGGGATAAGCGAGAATGCGCCGCTTTCCATGATATCAATGAAAAAAATGATGAACATCTGGGAAGAGGGAAATTCGCTTTCAGAAGAAAATGAAGAACTTATAAAATCTCTTCTTACAAGGGTGAGGGAAAGCAGCGACGCCCAGGAAGGGAAAAAAGCTTTTCTTCAGAAAAGAAAACCCGTTTTTAAAGGGAAATAACGGCT
>JAGWBU010000069.1:0-14551 GCA_021295735.1 Candidatus Poribacteria bacterium
CGTCCAGACACTTTGCAAAACGTATATAGAAGTGAAATACTTAGTATTGCACGGAAATATACAGTTTAAAAGGATCGGTATCCGTCTACATATAAGGATCTGTTTGCATTAGAGTGCATGGCACATTTGCAACATAATAAAGTCGCTACAGGACTCATTGATTTTACATTCAGTCCGCTTGTGGCACTTTGGTTTGCTTGTGATAATCAAGAGAACGCAGACGGTAAAGTTTTTGTGATAGAAAACAATAAGGAGAAAATTGAAGAGATAACAACAAAAGATAAACTCCAACAGGAACTGGATGAATTTTTTGGTGTGGATCAAGCACAGTGGCATCTTTGGGCACCAACTCTGGATAGTTTGGCAGTAGACACGCAACGCATAACGATGCAGCAGTCCGTATTTCTATTTGGATTACCTGAAGTAGATACCGCGATGGTTGTGCAAGAAATTATAATTCCTCAGGAACACAAAGAAGGTCTAAGAACGGCATTGGCGAAATTGGGAATCACGGAAAAAACCCTATTCTCAGATCTGCTCGGCTTTTTTGAGAGAAACACACACGCACACCCTTACGATCTCTCACACTTGCCGAACCCTACTATGGAGAAAACCAGCGATGAATGACACGCAGACCAGCACGGACAAGCGTTACTACAATTATTTCCAACGTGCAAATTTTAGGTTAGCTTCAAACAAATGCGACGAAGCTATTGAAGATTACAACGAAGCAATAAATCTAAACCCTACCTATGCCAAATCTTATAAAAATCGTGGTCTCGCTTATTTCACCAAAGGTGAGGTTGACCGTGCTATAAAAGACTATAACAGAGCAATAGAATTGGATCCAGATAATGCTCATGCCTATAATAACCGTGGCACTGCTTACAGCATCAAAGGTGAGTTTCACCTTGCCATCAAAGACTTCAATAAAGCGATACAACTTAAACCGGACCTTGCCGAGGCTTACAATGGGCGTGGCCTGACCCACCAGAACAAAGGTGAGATTGACCGTGCTATAGAAGACTATAACAAAGCAATAGAGCTGAGATACGATTACGCAAAAGCATATAACAATCGAGGTATCGCTTACAGCCATAAACGCAATGCTGAACAAGCTATTGAAGATATTAGCAAGGCAATAGAATTCCAACCAAATCTTGCCGGTGCCTATTGCAACCGCGGTAATGCTTATGTGAGAAAAGGCTTAATAAACCTAGCTCTTAAAGATTATAACGAGGCAATACGTCTGAACCCGGAACTTGCAGAGGCATATTGTAATCGTGGTGTTGCTTACGAGAACAAGGGTGAACTTGAACTTGCTATTGAAGACTACACAAAAGCGATCGAATTGCAACCTGATTATGCTGAGGCGTATAACAATCGCGGCGTAGTTTATAACAAAAAAGACGAGGTCGATCTTGCCATCAAAAACTTTAGCAAAGCGATAGAACTTAAGTCGGAACTTGCCAATGCCTATTGTAGCCGTGGTTACGCTTTTTGGGTCAAAGGTAAACTTGAACTCGCCATCGCAGACTACAACATGGCAATAAAACTCAAACCAGACTTTGCTGAGGCATATAACAATCGCGGGGTCACTTACTTCGCCAAAGGTGAACCCAAACACGCTATTGAAGACTTGAATAAAGCGATAGAACTGCAACCTGATTATGCTGGGGCATATAACAATCGCGGCGTAGTATGGTCGGGGTTGCAACAATGGGAAAAAGCGAGGTTAGACCTGACTGTCGCTAAAATTATAAAAAAAGACAGCATCGTCTCATTCCAACCTATTAACAAGAGCGTCGTGGACTTTGAGCAGATACCCGGTGTTAAACTACCGGATGACATCGCCGCAATGCTAACTCCCCCGCAAACATAGCAGTAAACAAAACTACCCTTTTAGCGGATTGCCTGATGTTATAGGTGCTCGATCTGCGAAATCTGTGTAATCCGTGCCAATCTGCAATTCAGACAACTCCGTTTGACAAAATAATTACACACCACATTATTAATTTCACTTGATAAAAAAAGTGAAACGTGATAAATTCTACTAAAATTAAAGAATATAGACGTTTCTATCTGCGTTGAGTCAAGGAGTATAGGCTTTATATATTTGTTTATTTCGTTATTTAGATATACACCAGCAAGGGAGGAAAGGCATGTCGGATAAAGATAAAGAGAAAAAGGAAGGCACGAATATTTCGCGTCGGAGTTTTTTGAAAGGCGTAGGGACTGGAACCGTCGCTGCAACCGTTGCGCCAGCGATCTTAGTCGGTGATGCGGAAACGGCAGAAGCGCAAACCGATGGAGCGGTCTCCACTGCGAAAATTCAGTTGAACATCAATGAGAAGTTATATGAGATTGAAGTTGAAGCACGCACCACGTTGTTGACGGTTTTGCGCGATGGAATTGACACAGGCGGAAACAATGTTGATTTGACTGGTGCTAAGCTTATCTGTGATAGAGGTGAATGTGGCGGATGTACAGTTTTGGTTGATGGAAAAGCTGTCTACGCGTGTATGATGCTCGCAATGGATGCACAAGGGAAAAAGATTAAGACCGTAGAAGGCATTGCAAATGGTGATGACATGCATCCGGTGCAAGAAGCATTCATCCAACACGACGCGATGATGTGCGGATTCTGCACGCCCGGTTTCATCGTTTCATCAGTGGCACTCTTGAACGAAAACAAAAAACCGACGATCGCAGAGATTAAGGATGGCTTATCGGGCAATACTTGTCGTTGCGGCACTTACCCGTTCATATTCGACGCAGTCGAAACCGCTTCAGAGAAGATGTAGTTTTGACTAAGCAACCTTCATAAGGTTGCTGTCTATGAACGCGTTATGTATTGAAAAGGAGAAAACAGATGGCATCATGGGGAGAAGCAAGCCAGTCTCGACTTATTGGCAAGCGGATTGCCCGTTTGTCTGGTAAGGAGAAAGTTACAGGAAAGGCAAAGTATACTTTTGATATTAATCGTCCGGGAATGCTTTATGCACGCATTCTGAGATCTGAAGTTGCCCATGCAAACGTGACGGATCTCGATCTGACCCGTGCGGAAGAATTGCCCGGTGTTAAAGCGGTTATTCCATTAACGGAGGTCGGTAAAAAGCTCCGTTATCAAGGACAGGAGATCGCAGCAGTTGCTGCTGAAACTGACGACATCGCTAAAGACGCACTGCGGTTAATTTTTGTTGAATTAGAAGAATTGCCCTTCGTCGTTACGGAAGCAGATGCAATGGCAGAAGGCGCGCCGCAAATTCGGGATGATTGGAAGGGAAATCAGACTAACCCTGGTATTAACGAAGATGGTGATATAGAAGCAGGATTCGAAGAAGCTGCAGTTACAGTAGAAGCCACTTATCACACACCTGTCCAAACGCATGTCTGCTTAGAAACACACGGGCATGTCACTGAATGGACAGATGAACAGAACCTAACCGTCTGGGCATCTACACAGGCAGTTTTCGGAGTGCGTAATGACCTTGCAAGGAACCTGCAACTACCCGCGAACCAGGTCCGAGTCATCACTGAACATATGGGGGGCGGTTTTGGAAGCAAATTCAATGCTGGCACAGAAGGTCTCGCTGCAGTGCGGTTGTCCCGCATGACCGGAAGACCAGTAAAATTAATGTTGACCCGAAAGGCTGAACACCTCGTAGCAGGGAACAGACCTTCAATGACACAGCATGTAAAAGCAGGTGCAACTCGCGACGGACGGCTTATCGCCTACGATATGCGTGGTTACGGTACGGGTGGTATCTCCAGTGGCGCAGGATTCCAAGCACCTTATGTTTATCATGTTCCAAATAGACGCACGGAACGTTTTAACGTCGCTGTTAATGCAGGCAATCAACGTGCCATGCGTGCCCCAGGACATCCACAAGGTGCATTTGCGATGGATTCGTTGATGGATGAACTTGCAGAAAAACTGGGCATGAATCCGCTGGAATTTCGACGCATTAATGACTCAAGTGAGGTGCGTCAAGCACAATATACACTCGGTGCACAGGAAATTGGATGGCACAGACGCAACAGTGTAGCTGGTTCCGGAACAGGCGTTAAAAAGCGTGGTATGGGTGTCGGTAGTGGTCAATGGGGCGGTGGCGGCGGTAGAGGCACGCAAGCACGTGTTACTATCAATTCTGATGGCACCGTAGAAGCAGTCACTGGCACACAAGATATTGGCACTGGCATTCGCACAGCTATCGCTATAATCGTGGCAGAAGAGTTGGGACTCGCACCTGCGGACATTACAGTAAAAATTGGTGACAGCGGTCCTGGACTACCCTCTGGTGGTAGTGGTGGAAGTCAAACGACCGCATCTGTTGCACCTGTCATCAAAACCGCAGCTGCAGCGGCGAAACAAAAATTATTTGAACATGTCGCCCCTTTACTGCAGGCACCGGTGGATGACCTACGTGTTGGAACTGGCACTATCTATGTTGCTTCTGACCGGACCAAGACGGTTACGTGGCATCAGGCAACAGGTCTACTGGGGCAGGAGAGTATTAGCGAAGGCGGAGATTGGGATCAAGAACTCCGACAAGGCGGTGTAGCGGGCACTCAGTTCGCTGAAGTTGAAGTTGATACCGAAACAGGTCATGTCAAAGTTCTCAAAATCGTAGCTGTCCAAGATTGCGGATTGGCGATTAACCGATTAACAACGGAAAGCCAAATAAATGGCGGCGTTATTATGGGGTTAGGGCAAGCACTCTTGGAAGAACGTATCATGGACCCGCAAACAGGACGGATGCTCAACGCTAACCTTGAGGATTACAAGGTTCCTGGAACTTTTGAAATACCTGAAATCAAGTCAATCGTTTTTGATACGCATCGGAAGGTTACGGGTGTCGGTGAACCGCCATGTATTCCTACACTCGGTGCAATTGCCAATGCTGTTCATAATGCGATCGGGGTTCGGATTAGAGAATTGCCGATAACACCCGATAAAGTCCTCACCGCACTTGCTGAGAAAAAGGCATAAGGAGGTAAACAATGGATAAATTTAGTTACGTCAATGCGACCAGTCTGAAACAGGTTACCTCATTATTGAGTGACAGCGGATGGGGCGAAGTGATGATGATAGCAGGCGGAACTGACCTGCTCAGTGAACTCAAGGAATACATTGAAACCCCAAAAACACTGATTAATCTCAAGACGTTGCCGGAAATGGATAGCATATCAGCGGACGCATCCGGGTTAAAAATCGGTGCATTAGCTACTGTCGCTGACATTGCAATGCACACTACGATTCAGCATCACTACACTGTGCTTGCACAGGCAGCAGCATCCGTGGCAACACCACAGATTAGGAACGTGGGTACACTTGGTGGTAATCTCTGCCAGCGCCCTCGTTGTTGGTATTACCGAGATGAAACCGTCAGTTGTCTCAAGAAGGGCGGAGACATCTGTTATGCTATTGATGGCTTAAGCAAATATCATGCTATCTTCGGCGGGGATCCAGTCTATATTGTCCATCCTTCTGACATCGCGCCAGCATTGATTGCACTCAACGCGTCTCTCAAAATTATTGGTCCAGAAGGTGAGAAGACGTTGAAAGTTGAGGAATTCTTTACCTTGCCAGCGGCAAATCCGTTTCGGGAAAACGTACTTGAACCGAATGAAATCGTTGTTGAAGTTCAGGTGCCACAGCCTAAACCGAATACAAAGAGTTTCTACTTGAAAGCGCGTGAGAAAGGCGCACCAGACTTTGCATTGGCGAGTGTTGCAGGTGTTTTTGAGATGATGGGAAAGACATGTCAAACCGCCAACGTCGTTCTCGGTGGTGTTGCGCCTGCACCATGGCGTTCCGCAGAAGCTGAAACCGCTCTTACAGGTAAGATGATCAATGAATCAGTCAGCATGAAGGCAGGCGCGGAAGCAGTGAAGGATGCAGAACCCATGAATGACAACGCATATAAAGTAACGTTAACTCGGAATCTCATCAGTCGTACCGCTATGATGGCAGTAAGTTAAAGGAGGATGAACATGTTAGAGGGAAAAACACTTCCAATTTTTAGTCGTCCGATATGCCAGGACCTCCGGACAAAGGCAATTTACATTCCCGGTGGCAACTTGCAGAACCTTGTTGAAGAAAATCCGGGAACACACTATTGGTGCAATTGCACGATGCAGGTGGTCGGTCCCGATGACCAGTTTGTGTCGCCCAATGCCTGTAAACAGTCACGTTCCTGTTTCAGTCCAGTCGGTGGAAAACCAGTAGTATAATTAACGCAAATATAGTTTTCGGTTATCGGTTATCAGTGTTCGGTAAATTTTTCTCTTTCTGATAACTGATAACCGTTCTGCCTTTCTTTAGAATCTTGATAATGTTCCTCAAACCTTTGATACAATGGTTGCATGTCGGTTCTGTTGTCTTGATGATAGGTGGTTTCTTTTTCTTTCGTGTTGTCCTCATTCCAATTGCCAATCGTCTCCCCGACCCAAGCACCCTGATTTCATCCACACTTAGACGTTTTAGTGGCATAGTCTGGACTACTTTATTGACTGTCCTTATATCAGGATTATATAACGTTATCACCTTCTTTAGAACTGCTCGTATGTCTGCCGCGGAATCTGTTGATGTAGATTACTCACTTTATATACTTATTTTAGGTTTTAAATTCTTTATTGTTTTTTTAATATATACCCTTGCAATTATTTTGACGTTCCCCTATCCTGTTTTTGAGGAATTTCAGAAAAGACCCGCACCTTGGCTGAACATCGTCATTATCTTGGGACTGATAGTTATATTCTTATCCGCCTTTTTACGCCGCATGGCTTAATGAAACTAACTTTTCATAACTCTGAGCATTAAAAGGAGCAAGTTCCTGTAGGTTGGGTAGAGTGGAGCGAAACCCATAGCTGTCAATTTAGGGATATATTTCTTGTGGGAGTGAATCAATGCCAAAAGCGCATGCTGCGTTGATTTGGATATAACGGTTTGAGTCTCAAAAATCGGGCTTTCAAGGTTTCCCTCCCACAAGAGATAAGCCAGCATTTTTTCTTAAGTTGACAGTTATGGGTAGAGCGGAGCGAAACCCAACAAAATTAAAATTATACGGAGCAAACAAATGGCAGTATTAAGCAAAGAAGACTTAGCTTTTTGGGAAGAAAAAGGTTATGTTGTCATTCCTGATGCAGCGCCACCTGAGTTAATCCAGGATGCAGCAAAAGCAGTTTGGGATTTTCTTGAGATGGATGCGGATTCTCCAGAGAGTTGGTATCCCGACCCACCTCGTGGTATAATGGTAGAAATCTATCAACATCCTGCCTTGTGGGCGACACGCCAATCCCCACGTGTCCATCAGGCTTTTGCAGAAATCTGGGACACAGAGAAACTATGGGTCAGTTTTGACCGTGCCAGCATGAGTCCGCCCAATGTCCCCGGCAAATATGAACGTACAAGCGTTGGACTTCATTGGGACATGTCCATAGATATTCCCATCCGATTCCACGTGCAAGGTGTGCTTTACCTGACAGATACCGCTGCGAACCAAGGCGCATTTACCTGTGTCCCCGCTTTCCACAACAGAATTGAGGAGTGGATAAAGAGTCTTCCACCGGATGCTGATCCGCGTCAACAAAATTTAGAGGCGTTAGGCATGATTCCTGTCCCTGCAAATGCGGGTGATCTGATAATTTGGCATAGTGCTTTGCCGCATAGCGCGGGTATCAATACCGCTGATGCACCGCGCGTTGTGCAATACATCACTATGACACCAACAGGTGAGTCAAATCAAGAAGCACGGGAACGCCGCATCAACGGATGGAAAAATCGTATGGCAGGTTTTGGCGGTGAACGTGCAGAGAAAGAGCATCAATCGGGTGAAACCGCAGAGTTAACCGAGCTTGGGAAAAAGCTGTTGGGACTCGAGACGTGGGGATAAAATAGTACTAAATTGCTAAAATCGCAGGGGTGGGAGTGAAACCCAACAACTGAGCTTCCGTCTGTTATCATGTTGGGTTTCACTCCGCTTCTATCCATAGATGTCAATTTAGAAGACAAATCCCGTCACGACTTGTATGGCGGGTCTCTCTGCCCCGCCATATCTGATGTATCCAAACAACGGGCGGGCACAGAGACCGGCCCCTACAATGGAGCCGGGATGCTCTGAAATAATATCGGGCTTTGAAAGCCCGATATTGTGAGTCTTAACCTGTAAAATCGGGGTTAAAAACCCGACAAATCATGTAGAATGCCATGCGCGCATTCTACCAAGCGCATTTGGCGTTGATTCACTCCCACAAGAAGGTATATCCTTAAATTGACGCCTATGGGGTTTCGCTCCGCTCTAACCAACCTACGAACTTTTTACATGAGCTACCTATCGCTGTCTTCCAAGCACAGGATACGCAGGGTCATTATACCCTTTACCGGTATGTTCCCCTGGCGGCACTAACGCATCAATTACCGTTTCATCATCCTCTGTTATAACACAGTCTAAACATCCCAAATTATCTTCAAGTTGTTCCATCGTGCGAGGACCGATAATGACAGAAGTAATGGTTGGATTTGCTAACACCCATGCTAATGCGAATTGTGTTAGTGTTTTGCCGTGCGCTTCTGCCAAGGGCATCAACTTTTGTGCCACTTCAAAACTTTCTTGGCGAAGTTCGGTTTGTAATATTCGCCTATCTTTGCGTGCTGCCCTTGAGCCTTTAGGTGGCTTTTTCCCAGGCAAATATTTACCGGACAACACGCCACGCGCCAGTGGACTATAAGGCACTACACCGACACCGTACTTTTGACAAAACGGAAGTAGTTCTACCTCAACGTCACGATTCACAATGTTATAAAGTGGTTGAACACAAACAAATTCCTCTAATCCTTGTTGCTTGCTTGTCCAGAGTGCTTCACAAACTCGCCATGCTTCAAAGTTGGAACAAGCAATGTAGCGAACCTTCCCCTGCCGCACACAATCGCCAAGTGCACGTAGAGATTCCGAAATTCGCGTGGATGCGTCCCAACGGTGTAAATAATAGACATCAATATGGTCAGTGCCGAGGCGTTTAAGGCTCGCTTCAACTGCAGACATAATGTGAAATCGGTGAGAGCCACTTTCGTTGACATCATCACCCATTGTGCCGTGAACTTTCGTGGCAATGACCCACTTTTCTCGGTTTTCACGAACTGCCTTACCGATGACCCGTTCGGATTCGCCTGCGTTGTAGACATTGGCTGTATCAAGAAAGTTAATACCTGCGTCCATCGCTTGGTGGATGATGCGGATGGAATCCTTTTCGTTTGTTGGCCCGCCAAACATCATCGTACCGAGGCAGAGCGGTGATACCTTTACACCTGCATGTCCAAGTGTCCTATAGTCCATATCCGATTTCCTTTCCAAATTTGTTATGCCATCCGAATACCGCCATTAACGTCAAGTGTTGCACCAGTGATATACTGTCCCTCTTCCGAAGCGAGAAAAAGAATAACATTCGCGACCTCTGAGGGGTCTGCGACGCGTCCAAGTGGAATCTGGTCTGTCATATCTGGGTGGTTTTTTGCCATCTCTGTTGCTGCGATCCCTGGTGCAATAGAGTTTACCGTAATGCCGTACTCGCCTAAAACCCTTGCGAGCGATTTTGTCAGGCACATCACACCCGCTTTTGAAGCGGAATAAGGCGCAGATGCAACCAAGCCTCCCACCTGTCCTGCTAACGAACCGAGATTAATGATACGCCCAAACCCTTGTACTTTCATCGTCTCCATAACCGCCTGTGAGCAGAGAAAAGGACCTTTGAGATTCACAGCCATCATCCTATCCCACTCCACTTCGGTGCACGCGTCTATACGGGTATAACTAAAAATGCCCGCGTTGTTCACTAAAATATCGATTCGCCCAAATTCTTCAAGTGTTTTGTTTACCATTGCACACACGGATTCACCATTAGCAACATCCGTTTCAATCACGACACATCGCCTATCAAGTGCGGTTATCTCTTTTGAAACCGCCTCAGCATTCGTCATATTTACTTCGGGAACGACAATATCCGCCCCTTCTCGTGCGAACGCGAGACATGTCGCTTTCCCAATGCCGCCACCACCACCTGTCACAATCGCAACGCGTCCTTTCAACCGCATCTATGTTTCTCCTTTGCCAATTTTTATTATAGCGAGTGCAGGCTAATTTGAAACTCTCCCTACGCTCTTTTTGCTTGCAAATCTATTGTAATAATTGTAACATGTGAACATTATCACACGTATTCTGTAAAAAGTCAACATCTGGCACAATCGAAAAGGTAAAGGTTTAAATCATGAAAACAACTGTATTTTGGAATCTGCTAAAGTTTCTTTTCGTGTTAAGTCTTATCTGTAACTTTGTTTCTACAACATCCGCACAAAATTATTATCCCGCTACTATAGGTAACGATTGGATTTTAGAGAGGACCGATGGCGAGGAAAGACGTACTTATTCACTTGAGAAACCCAAAGACATTGCAGATCAAGAATTTATCCTCCTTAAAATTGAAACTGAGAATATCAGAAATAACAAGGTTATTGATACAGACAAGTACTTTTTGACGACTGACGATGAAAGGATCAAACTCCATAAAACTGTCTTAGAGCAAGCTATTGGTGCTACTGTGACAACTGTGGCAGCGAATTTTCCAACACCTGCTACTTTTTTTCCTAAAGTATTAGTGCAAGGAGATAAGTGGGATATAGTGGCGGATGCAACGATCTTGGAAATCCCTATAAAAAGCACCACCAATTTAGAGGTTGTTGGATTTGAGGACGTTGTAACACCAGCAGGAACATTCCAGAACTGTGCTAAAATTGAGCTGAAAGTGGCAGTTACAAGTGCGGTTATTAACCTCCAACCAACAACATCCTACCAATGGTTAGCACCTAATGTCGGTCCTATCAAATTTGAAGCTGACAATGGTAATGTTTTTGAGGCAATTAGCTTCAAACTGTTCCCGCCACCTGTGAAAGAAGCCCAAAATCCTCCCGTGTGGCAACTACCGTCTCAGGAGTTTCAATTCACCGGTTCGCGTCTCGGTGGAATACTCAATGCCAAGATACTTGAAAATGTTGAAGATTATGCATCGGAAGTGGGAAATTTAGGTATAGTAGCTGTGACTGGCGGAATTGTTCCGCTTGGCGATGGCACTGGTTTTGCAACAAACTTGCAAGGGAAACAAGATCTATGGGCTGCTGGAATCTATGGGAATGCACCTATCATCGGGACAATAACGCTTTTTGCAGAAAACAGTAAAGGCAGATCTACAGTAACTATTGAAGTAACTATTGATATTAGGTAACCCAATGTGGTATAAAGAGAGTAGATAGCGATGGAACTGTCAAATATCTTGGATTGGTGATCATTGCACAAAATTTCAGCAATTCATCTTGAAAAGATATTTATGAATTTGACAAAATGTGACCACTAACATACATCGTTTGGAAAGTCAATATGGTAACTTGGAAAGTGGTATTAGTTGTGATCGGCATCGGTATTCTGCTTATAGCAATCGGTATGTGGTTAGGATATCGATACATATCGGAACAGGACGAAATTCTCCCAAACGCACAACATAAACCTTCTAACATGGAACCCCATTCACACTTATACACCTACCAACAAAAAATGTGCTGATATGGTGTTCTCTTTTCTAACATTGATCAAATTGTATTCTTGAAAAAGGAGATATAAATTATGAAAATTACCAAACCTATGTCTTGGCTGAAACCGATCTTGGTGTTAAGTCTTGTATGTAGTTTCGCGCTTACAGCCACAGCACAGGATTATTATCCCACAACTATCGGTAATACGTGGGTTTTCCTTAGTACCGATGGTGCTGAGAGACGCACCTATTCGATTGAGGAATCCGATACCGCAACCGATGCGGAAGCAGGAATCTTTATCCTGAAAATCGTTACAGAGACTCTTGGGACAGAGACGGTTGATACCGACATATATTATATTTCTGATGATGCCGGCGATCTGAAACTTCATCGTACAAAACTGGAAGAAGGCGCATTCGGTATCGCAGCAGCAATGCTTGATCCGCCTGCTCTTTTCTTTCCGGCAGATTTACCAGTCGGACGTACATGGGATATCGTGACGGTAGCAGAACTCGATCTGGTTGGTACAGCAACAACTACAAGTACTATAGAAGTTGTAGATTCTGAGGCACTTGAAACCCCGGCTGGCACATTTGAAAACTGCGTCAAACTTGAGATACGGCGAAAATCCGTCACGGCACTTGCAGTTATCCGAACAACTTCTTACCAATGGTTGGCACCTGATGTTGGCCCCGTCAAATATGAGGACGATCAGGGCATTGTGTATCAATTGCAAAGTTATAACTTAATTGAGGCAACACCTGCAGAACCTATGGTGGAAACACCTGCAGAACCTGAGACCCCTGAAGTGCCTGTGGTAGAAACACCTGCAGAACCTATGGTGGAAACACCTGCAGAACCTATGTTAGAAACGCCTGAAGTAACCCCTGCCTTGCCCGAATCCAGTTTTGATATTGCACTTGAGTCGGGATTAAACATGATCTCTATTCCACTGATGCCAGCAGAATCTTACACAGCAAAATCTCTTGCAGAAATGTTGGGTTCAACGGTTGTCATTAAGTTGGACGCAGCAACGCAGCATTTTGTAGGTTATTCCGCTGCTGAAGAAGGGGACGGTTTCGGAATTGATGGTAGCAGTGGTTATATCGTGAATACTCCTGCTGGTGGTGCTTTTACATTTACAGGTACGGCGTGGATGAACCAATCGGATGACGCAGCTGCTGCGCCTACAGGCATTACTGCTAAGAGCGCGTGGGCATTTGTTCTCACAAGTGACTTGCAGAATAAAGAAACCGGTAAGACTTACACCGTTGTTGCCAAAAACCTCCGCACAGGGGTTATCACAACCCAGAAGGTTGCAAACGACAAAGGAAGCGTCTCTGCTGTCTGGGCAAATATGAATCGTAAAAGCGTTATTCAAGTTGGCGATAAACTTGAGGTTACGCTTCTTGATAAACGTGGCACTGTTGTATCTGGGCCTTTCCAACGCACTGTAACTACATCTGATATCCATAATGCCTATCTAAGTGTACAGATGCGGGTTGGAGATGTACGCCCCAAGGAAACTATTCTTGGTCAGAACTTCCCGAATCCGTTCAACCCAGAAACTTGGATACCTTATCAGTTGAGTCGCGATTCCAACGTAACAATTCAGATTTATAATGTTTCTGGTAGTGCGATTCGGACGCTAAACTTAGGTCATAAGTCGACTGGTTCATACATGACGGCTTCAACTGCAGCGTATTGGGATGGTAAAAATGGCGTGGGTGAACATGTTTCAAGCGGTATCTATTTTTATACCCTTCAAACAAAGAATTTCTCTGCTACCCGCCGAATGGTAATCCTTAAGTAAGCAAGTTACGAACTTGTTTTAGTAAAACGCCTTGATTTTGAAAGCAATCCGGTTATTTACAGATCGAACTGGGATGGCTAAATCAAGGCGTTTTCTTTTATAACCCAAGTTGCAACTTAGGTTATAATACATCACAAAAGAAGCAAATTGTCAAAAACGATTCTCTCAATTTCATAGTGTTTTTTTGCAAATTTACAATTTAGATATACTATACCGTCAACGTAACCGTATCCTGCTTCACAATCTCCTTGATATACCCATACGGTTCAGACGCTACCAATTCCAACGTCTCAGGGGACAACCGATCCAAAATAGGTTGCGGTAGATTATGTGTGCCAGCGTATTGTGGAAAATACCGCAAAACGAGAAACCGTCGATCTCTATCCTTCGGTTTCCAGCGCAGCACCCCGTGCGTTAGCAACTCTGAGATAATCACAATATCCCCTGCTTTTGGTGTAATATTCACAAAAACAGGGTCCTCAATCGGATCAATACCATCCGCTTCGTCAAGCATTAGCAGCTGCTTTGGACGTGAAAACTCACTCTTATGCGAACCGGGAATCACGATGAGTCCGCCATCACCCGGATAGACATCCGTAAAATAGGGAAAACAGACAAAGTTATCGCAGTAGATACGCCCGTTACTTGCTTCATAGCGGGTGCTATACCATCCGTAGTCATCGCGAGCGCAGTGTAGCCCACCCGGATTTATATGTGCGTTCTCTCCAACTTTCCATAAATCATGTCTATCATGCTTGAGCGAACCTCTACCAAACCGCGGTTGATTGTCGGTCAACTCTTTGATAATCGGCCATAGTGCAGTATGCATCGTCAAACATTCAAGCGATTTGTCAAAAGCGAACCCGTGTTGATGAAGTCCACGCTGTTCAAATCCCGGTGGCAATTCATCAGGCGGTGTGGTGATATATCTATCAACTGCCTCAGCAGCCTCCGCTAAGGCATCGCCAGTGATGACGTTTTTTAGGTGAAGATAGCCTGTTATATCAAATAGATAACGTTGTTTCGGTGTCATATTTATGTTTTCCTTGTTGCAATCGAGAAATAGTTCCGCCTACAGATAAATGAGGGGTGTGCATAAATAATTCCGATGTTAAATATGCGCTTAAAGGTAGTCCGCACACGCCGTGGGTTTCCGT
>JAGWBU010000069.1:14569-14888 GCA_021295735.1 Candidatus Poribacteria bacterium
TTGGCAATGAATTGCGCGACTACAAACGCATTTCTATAAATCAAGCGGCACCTGGCGTCTGTCCCTGTCTGTGTTGATGTGCCAATATTTATGCACACCCCTCAGATAAATTATACCATTTCTATATGATAATAGGAAATTATTTGTAGGTCGGGTTTCGCTTGCGACACCCATAACTGTCAATTTAGTGGTCCGCCACCCTGGTAGGCGCGTTTTTTCTCTTGTGGGAGTGAATCAACGCCAAATGCGCTTGGTAGAATGCGCGCATGGCATTCTACATGATTTGGCGGGTTTGTAACCCCGATACACAGTAAATCGC
>JAGWBU010000069.1:14901-23600 GCA_021295735.1 Candidatus Poribacteria bacterium
ACGCGTATTTGGCGTTGATTTGGCAATAAATTGCGCGACTACAAACGCGTTATTTCTTAAATTGACACCTATGGGTTTCGCAAACTCTACCCGACCTACAATATGTTATGGCAATTTGTCAATTAGAAATGGTATTAGATACTTACAACGACATATTAAAATCTGTTCCTGTCACATTACCTTTCACAAAAGCATCACGGAAAAGTGTTTGACGTTTCGGTGGCATTGTTTCAAGCAACGCTTGCGGCGGTTGTGAGAGCGACCACCGTTTGTCAACCGAGTTATATGCATTGAAAATTGCGACTCGGTCAGTATCGGGGTTTTGCCACGCTTGACCGCTATGTGTAATCGCCTCTGTGAAAATAATGACAGACCCTGCAGGACAAGAATAGGTATCCCAAAACTCCCATTCTTGTGTCCGTGCCACCTCTGGGGCAGTATAAGCGGCTTTGTGGCTACCAGTAATGAACATCGTACCTCCGGCCCCTTTCTCCACTGGGTTAAGTTCCCATACGACGCGCGTCAAACCGCTATATGCTTGTCCGGGTAAACATTGGTATTGATGGCAATCACCCGGCATCCTAAACATGCCGTTACCGTTATGCGGACCAAATGCGAAGGGCGGATCGTCCGATTCAGAACGCAACGCCATAAAACTCATCTCCATCCGAAACCCATAGCAATTTTCTGATGCGAGGTAGGGTGATGCGAGGAATTCGTTGCCAAATGCCACAACAGCAGGATGGTCTATAAGTGTTTCCAGTGGACCGCCGTAGGTATTGCGGTGGTATTCAGGGGTAATTGTTTCGGGAGCCTGTTTTAACCGATAGCAGAAATCTTGCATCTCCTCTATCTCCGAATCCGTCAGCACGCCCGGAATTAAGAGCCATCCGTTTTTATCAAAAAGGTATTTCTGTTCCTGAGTCAAAGGGACGATGGGTTTGCCATCAGCGTTTGTTGTCGTAATGTCGCAAGCATTTGTTGCCATAGGGTTGCCGAAATCTTTGTTAAATCTAATGCCTATCTGTTCTGCCATAAATCTATTCCTCTCTTGTAGGAGAAAATCAACCTCAAATACGTATTTGGCATTTGTTGGGTTGCTTGCTTTACTCCATAGGTGTTAACTTAGCGTTGATTTAAAGGTAGCAGGCATACTCCGTATGCCGTCCGCCTTAGCTTGTTTACGGCACACGGAGTGTGCCTACTACTTTTAAACGCACATATAAATCGGTTATTTATGAACCCCTTAACAAACTATAGGTAGAACCTTTCCGATCCAATATGAATCTTAACGGATACGCCCACCCGTAAAATAGTCCGGATTTGCTCCCATCTTTTCTAAAAGCGGTGTTGTCAATTTGTCAAGACTTTCAATCACATCAGCAGACGGTGTCCATTCAATAACACGCAAGTTTTCTGTCAATTCATTAACATTTCGGGTGCCGACAAGCATACAAGTAATTCCCGGTTTTGCCATTGCCCAAGCAATTGCAAGCCGACTCATCGGAATCTGTTCATGCTCTGCGATTTTTCTGATGTCTTCCAGTGTCTTAAACACCTCTTCCTCCGCGCCTTCCTCACCGTGTGTTGCCATAGGTCGATCATCCCGAAAATGACGAAAACGAGAATGCACTGGTAGCATCTCATCTGCAGTCTTATATTTACCTGTCAATAGACCTTGCAGTAGCGGCATATACCCCAAAATTCCGATGTTGTGTTCTTGGCACAACGGCAAGAGTTCAATTTCAATTGCGCGAGATAAAAGGTTATAACAGAGTTGGTTCACAGCAAGTTCCGTTCCTGTCCCAAGTGCCGCTGTTAGTTGCGCTACACCGAAATTGCTCACACCAATAGCACGAATAAGTCCATCTTCTTGCAAACGTGTTAATTCTGCCATGCTTTCATCAATAGGAAACTCATCGTGGGGCCAATGAATCATGTAGATGTCAACGTAATCTGTTTGTAATCTTTGCAGACTTGCTTCGCAGCGTTCACGTATCGTGGCTGGATCCGGTGTACTTACCTTTGTGCCGATGACCGCCTCGTGTCGTCTACCTTTCAACGCGACACCGAGTGCCTCCTCGCTTCGTCCGTGGTTATATCCCTCTGCCGTATCAAAGAAGTTGATACCAGCATCTAATGCTGCATGCGCTACAGCGGTAACGTCCGATTGCGCCTGCGGTCCCCAATAATCGCCACCACCATACGACCAACACCCGATCCCCATCGGTGAAATCTCAATACCAGATTTACCACACACCAGCATCTCCATTTTCAATCTCCACATTTATAAGCAAGACAGACAATCATACGATTTAACCTAATTCCTCACAAAGTTCGGAAACCAACACAGCGTTTTCACCAATCTGGTCACCAAATTGTTGATACATACCGAGCAGGAACACATCAATCGGTTTAGAATTCTCTAAAGCGAATTTTACTTCCTCACGTATTTGCTGCGGACTTCCGATTGTCCTGCCTGCTGCAAGCACTTTGAAGATGATGCACGGTTTATCTGTGCGTTGTATCGCCTTGCTCATCTCATCGCGGTCTTCGCGTGCATAGATTTCACCTAAAGGCGCGTAGCCGAATTTCTCTCTAAACTTTTCACTGCCGCCGTGTAGGTTATAGAGTGCAGTCATATAATAGTCTATATCCCACCCTTCGTCTTCAGCGATATGCACAAGTTTCGGGTCATGCACCGATAAACCGACAAGATTACCGGTATCGCGAATGCGTTTGAGAATATCCTGCAACAGATCAAACTTGTTTTCCCGTAGACAACGTTGCCCTACGCCACCACCGTGTGGTGCCATACCGATCGGATTGTGTTTTGCATCTTCAAAAACTTGGTCAGGTTCCTCGTACCAAACAGAACTCCAGCTAAGACAGAACCAATTCATTGTACCACCCGAATCGCGGTAAAGCTGTAGGTCGGACATTGAGCGTTCCGTAACGCTATTCTGCCAACCATTTATCCCGACTTCCTCTGCTCGTTTGAGTGTTGCTACAACCCGCTCTGGCGTATGATATTCCTTTTGATGCTGTGAAAGCAGTTGATTGAAGTGAGAATAGCCGTAAATTGGATTATCTCCAATCAACAACTTACTGATTTGATGATTACAAAATGAGACTTTTGGTAAGGTAGTTTCCACTGTTTTCCTCCAAGTAAAACACATCTAATCAAACAGAAATCCTTCCAGAACAGATGTGTCAATTTCACGTACAAGATGCATCGTCAAATCCAACGCTGCATTGTAGTCATCAATGTTAATAATTGAGACATGACTATGGATATATCGTGATGGCACACCGAGCACTACGGAAGGCACACCTCTACCGAATTGATGAATTGCACCTCCATCTGTTCCGCCAGATTGACGCACCCCAAGTTGATACGGTATTTCATGTTTCTTTGCCGTTTCAATCACAAAATCAGCCAACATCGGATTAACAATCATTGAAGAATCAATTATCCGAATTTGTACCCCCTCGCCCAGTTTCCCTTGCGAATTTCCAACACTTAATCCTGGTGTATCATCGCCAGGTGGTCCCTCAAGCACAATAGCGAGGTCAGGTTCTACACTTGCTACCATCGTCTTCGCACCTCGCAATCCTATCTCTTCTTGCACACTTCCTGCACCGATCACGGTGTTCGGATGCTCTTCAAGCCGCAAAAGTGCTTCTATCACAAGGGCAACACCAACGCGATTATCAAACGCTTTAGCAGTGAGTAATTTCTCATTTTTCAACCGCATAAAGGGTCCGTAAGGCGCAATCGGGCATCCGGTTACTATACCATACTCTTCCACCGCCTGTTCTTCGTTTTCCGCACCGACATCAATAAAAAGGTCTTTTACGTCTAAAACTTTATCACGTGATCCTGAAAGTAGATGTGGTGGCGTTGACCCGATAACGCCCGGTACTTTGCCCAATTTCGTTGTGATATTAACGCGTTGCGCTAATAATGTGTGCGCCCACCATCCGCCAAGTGGCAGGAACTTGACAAATCCATTATCCGTGACGTTTTGCACAACAAAACCGATTTCGTCCAAATGTGAATCAAGCACGATCCTCGGAGTTTCAGCACTTCCAGCACGCGTACAGAAAATACTCCCCAGTCTGTCCGTTTCAATTGGACCGACATCAGCGACAGCGTCACGAAAAATATCTCGGACTTCTGCCTCATAACCAGGGATTCCGTCTGCTTGTGTTAGGGATTTAAGTAGTTCAATTGAGGTCTCATTCATCGTTGCATTCCTTGAGTATTCGTGTTATAATTTAGTGAGATTATAACACGAATCTGGTTTTGTACCAACTTTTAAGTGGACTTCGTATCCGACATAAACTTATTTTCCTTATTAACGTTTAGAGGCGTAAACGTTAATAACGCTTTTCCTTATTAACGTTTAGTGATGTAAAATGAATCCAGAAAACTTTAGAAATTCAAATGCGGGAAAATGTGTCCGCAGCATAGGTCGTCATCCATATTGGGCTTATGTACCCAATCCACTCCCTCCGAAAATAGAATTGGATTGGGAGTTGGCTAATCTTCTCTCAGAAGCAAACATTAATTTTACACTGATCTAATAGAATGATATACTAAATTTAATCGCAAAAGGTGTGTCAAAATATACGTTGATACACTCACAGAGACATCTACCGTCTAAATTTTTCTCGGGACTGTCAGCGGAGGATGGAAGAAATGAGACATACAAATACGCAGAATCACAACAGCGACTGGACATCAATACAATCCACCGATAAGGAAGCTTCTTTGTTAATGATAATTCAAGAAAATTCACAATTGCCGGAAAAAGATCGGACCCGTTATCAGCTGCTGTGGTACAAGTGTGAAAATGGAACTATAAGTGATGATGAACTCGCCGAGTATCAAACGCTGTTGCGCCAATTGGAAACTCGTAACCTGAAACGGATTGAGGCACTGATGGCTTTGGCTCAGATCAAAGGAAAACGGCATGGAAAATAATTACTAAACAGAAACTGTACTGCCATCAGAAATTTGACAAATAAAATAGGTAAATTGGTATAATACGTTAAGTCGTACAATCTGGAAAACTCAATGCCTTTGTAAATTCAGAAGGGATAAACTGTGAAAATCAATTTTTCAAATAATGCACTTTTCGAGAACTTGCCTGATTACCATCCAGGACAAAGAGATGTGAAGAAAATTGAACTTTTTGATGTCGTCGCGGTGATACACGACTTACCTGAACACAATCTATGGCGGGGTCAAGTCGGTACAGTGGTTGAGGTACTTTCAAACGGCGATGCTTTCGAAGTTGAATTTAGTGACCGAGATGGACGTACTTATGAATCCCTCGGATTTCGTGCTTCTCAACTTATGGTACTTCATTATAAACCGATGCAGAAACCTCCAGCATCTACCAGTGAATAACTAAGCACGAATAATGTTTTATATGAGGATGATGTTAATGACAAAAACTGTTGAAAAAGTCCAAAAAGCCAATACGACTCTCAAAATAAACATCTGTCATGCTTTGAAGAACTTTATGCTTATACTTATCCTACTGTTCGTCACTACCCTCTACGCAACTGCTGTAGACCATGACAAAGACCCAATTATAACTTTACTGAAGTTTGATGCAATCCCCGCTATCACAAAGCCGCAATTTGTGCCTGCGGGTAAAGCAAAATTAGACGCGAACGCTCCTGTCATTGGCGTAAACTTCAACGGTGAAAGCCATGCCTACTCGCTCTATCTGTTGAACGGACACGAGATTGTGAACGATGTTGTTGGCGGAAAGAAAATCGCTACGACATGGTGACCGCTCTGCAAAACGGCTATCGTGTATAGCCGGGAACTTGAAGGTAAAACCTATACCTTCGGTGTCAGCGGCAAATTATGGCGAGATGCGCTGTTGATGTATGACCACCAGACTCGTTCGCTATGGTCACATATCACAGGTGAAGCGATAGAGGGACCACTGAAAGGTAAGCAATTGAAACCACTCGCTTCTATGCCACAAATCGCATGGAAAACATGGCGTAAGAATTATCCTAAGACAAAAGTGTTGTCTGTAGGTGCGCGTGAAAGCCTAAAGCGAGATAATTACGCAGACTATCATAAAAGCCAACGCGCAGGTGTGAGTGGGACGAGATACACTGATAAGAGATTACCCAATAAGTCTCTCGTGATTGGTGTTCAAGTGCAGGCTAAAGACGGTGCTCCGGGCAGACCTGGTGAGCATGGTAGAAACGGCACTGATGGACAAGATGGTGCTGCTGGTCGGAGTGGTTCTTTCGATCCCTATAACACACAGTTTCGTGCGTATCCATTGACGCACTTTGCTAAAACTGCGGTGATTAATGACATGGTTGGTGAGGTGCCGCTGCTGGTTTTTCACGATAAAGAGTCATTCGCAACGACTGTCTTTAAGCGGAACGTAGCGAAGGATGTGCGCACCTTTAATTCTCAAGATGGGCATTTTGTAGAAGACAACACCGGAACACGCTGGAATCTGGTCACAGGTGAGGCAACATCTGGTAAAGAGAAAGGGACACGTTTGGAAAGGTTGCCCGCTGTCAATATCTACTGGTTCGCTTGGGCACGCTACTACCCCGAAACAACAGTTTACGGTCAGTAACTTATCAAATGTCTAATTGAGGGTGGTTCATAATTATTTTGCATAACATCATAGGTAGTGCCATACTCTACACATCCGCCCATCTGGGTTTACAGCGTTTGTAGTCGCGCAATTCATTGCCAAATCAACGCAGCATGCGCCAAATCAACGGTATGAATGCCTTATGGCATTCCCCGTGTGGCATGCTGCGCCTCTTTAAATTTGTGGACGGAAACCCACGGCGTGTGTCTACTACCTTTAAGCGTATATCTAACATCGGCTATTTATGAATTACCCTCGTCTAATTCGACGACTTCGCCCGCCATATCACGATGCATCGTCGGACGGATAACCAATTCAGGTATGTTGCTCCGTTGCGGCAAGGTAGCAATCAGTAGAATTGCTGCTGATGTTTCGGCAACGTCTACCATAGTTGTCCGCGCATCATCATCCGGAGGGATCGGACGTTTGTCCAGAATCGGCGTTGCTACTTCGCCAGGAATTATGACGCTTGCTCGGATACCTGTATTCCGCAAATCATTATTGAGAAACTCGGTGAAGTTAATTACCCCTGATTTTGCAGCACCATAAGCAAACCCACTGAAAGGACCAGGCGTAACCGCTGCCAGCGAGGAGATGTTGATAATCGTCCCCGATTTCGCTTTCAACATAGCAGGTACTACCGCTTGCGTACAAAAAAATGTGCCGATTAGGTTTGAATCAATGACTGAGCGCGTCTCCTCTGGTGTCGTATTGAGGAGACGTCGATTATGTGAACTGTGTCCAGCATTGTTCACAAGCACATCAATCCGACCAAATTTCTCAAGCACATCACGGACCATCTGTTGAACAGCATCATAGTCCGCGACATCAAGTGCATAACTTACCGCTGTCCCACCCGTTGCCGTTATTTCAGATTTAACGGCATCTAACTTGGATTCTGTTCTGCCGACAATTACAACTTTGGCATCCTCTTGCGCCATTTTGAGAGCAGCATCACGACCAATTCCGCTGCCACCACCTGTGATGACACATACTTGTTCCTTTAATTTCATTCCTCACCTCCATTTGGCAAAATACGTTGGACAGCCGCTTTCACCTCTTTTGAAAACGATTCCAGTTCATACTGTTCATCAGAGATTTTATCACGATGTTCCTCAAATGGATACCCTCCCTTTCCACCTTCATTGAAGTAGACACTCAGCTGGTATCGTTGAAAAATGTTCATGCGGGGATAATCTTCTGTCCACGGACTTGCATCGTGAAGCAGATTCGTTGAGAAGACAGCAACATCACCTGCCTGCATCGGTAACGTAATTGAGGTCGGTGGATCGTGCTTGACAGGTAGATGTGCTGGCGTTTGAAATAGGGATTTATGACTGCCAGGGACAAGGCAAAATCCTGTTCCCGGTGGCACGTCCACCAAGGCAACCCACGTCGCAATATGGTTACAATAGATATGCCCAGCGGCAGCTTGATAATCGTTATGCGGATTGCGGAATCCCGATGGAAACTTAAACCCGCTATCATCACGATGAAAGTGTTGAGGATAGTCATGCTTTGTCATCATCGTGAAATTGTTGTGAAAGAGACGCGGTGCGTTCATAGTTAACCCCGCTACAACCCGCATAATGCCCGGGTTCATTGCGAGGTCTTGAAACAAGCGATGTCCATATTGGATATGTCCTATATGTGTTTTACACGGTTCTTGTCTCCCGCGGTGTAATGGCGGCGGGATGCCAGATTCATCAATTGTGAGCCAATGTTGAAGCACCTTTAACATCTTCTCAATCTCGTCCTTCGGGATAACATTCCGCAAGACAAGGAAGCCTTGTAAATCAAAATACCACTTTTCCTCTTCGGTTAAAGTGGATTGAATATCATACATTAATTTTCTCCACAGTTACTGGTTGTGATACATAATAGATTATCAAAATTACCCAAAATTTACAAGGGATGACATTTGGAATTTAACTATCTGCTTGACAAAAACCTAAAAACATCTATAATTGAACAGGACTTACGCAGTCTTGAAGATTATTGAAGGATTTGAGAGTTGATGTCGTAAATAATCGTCCAATAAGCTATCTT
>JAGWBU010000070.1:0-313 GCA_021295735.1 Candidatus Poribacteria bacterium
TGTTTGAACTCCGAGAGCAATTTGATCGTAGTATAAGTTTTTTTTCTGGTATTGATTTTAACGTTGATGACGATAAAGGATTGAGCGGTGTATGCGATTTTCTCGTAAGTCTGTCTCCTATCCTCTCTTTTTTAAGGGCACCTATTATCATTCTTGTTGAGGCAAAGAAAGATAATTTGACACTCGGTTTCGGACAGTGTGCAGCCGAAATGCTAGCCGCACAACGATTTAATACTGAAAAAGGAAATAACATTCCTTGCGTCTATGGAGCTACAACCTCTGGAACAGATTGGCGGTTCCTCAAATTAGAGGG